>CANCAO010000307.1 GCA_947374105.1 Comamonadaceae bacterium
CAGGGAGCTGGAAAAGCCTTAATGAGTGCCATGCTCCGACCTGAATTGTTTTTGTGGGCCCAGGCCATGACGCTGTCTGGCAAGGCCGAGCAAGCGTCGCAAGCGGCCCAGCAGTTGCAAACCTGGGTGGCCAACTGGCCGCGTGATGCACAGGCCTGGCAGTTGTTGTCGGCGGCTTATCAGTCCCAAGGTCTGCGCCTGAGTGCGGTGCGGGCTGAGGCCGAGGGGCGCGCCGCGCAGCTTGACTTTGCAGCCGCAGTGAATCGGCTGAAAGCGGCACAGGACATGATGCGTCAAGGAGGAAAAATAGACCACATCGAAGCGTCAATCATCGACACCCGCGCCCGCGAGTTTGCGCTAAGACTTCGAGAACAGTCGCTCCAGCGCTGAGTCAATCACCAGGCAAAAGGCCGAGTAAATCAGCGAGCCCAGCAAGGCGGCGACAAAGCCCTGCACCTCAAAGCCGTCCAGCAGATGAGCAGCAGCCCAGAACAGCAGGGCGTTGATGACAAACAGAAACAGACCCAGCGTGAGCACCGTCACCGGCAGGGTCAGCACAATCAACAAGGGGCGCAAAAAAATGTTGAGCAGGCCAATGACCAGGGCCGCACTCAGCGCCACAGCATAGCTGAGCACCACCACGCCGCTGTATAGCTGCGCCACAGCCAGCAAGGCGGTGGCACAGAGTAGCCATTTGAGGATTAGTTTCATGGTGAGTGAGCATATCACTCCGCCATGAAACTTCTGGACTCACTGTGCTTACTCCGATGCCAACATCAGCGCCGCTCCCAGACCCGTCACGGCGGCGGGAATGCTCCAGTTGGACGAATTCTCTTTCGGCTGATCAACGGTCAGTGGCGGCAAGTCCTGCCCAAATTTGGGTCGTCGCGCATCCATGACGTGAGCGACGCCATGCTTGGTTTGCAGCTTCTGCGTCAAAGCCACCAAGTCGCCACGCGCCAGCACGGTGGTGACTTGATCGCCTTGGGTCTGTAGTGCTGGCACGAGCTGAGCAAACAGATATTGCGCCCACATGGCGCGCCAACTTTCTAGGGCGGCAGGCGAAATCCAGCGACTGGCATGGCGCGTCAGATGCGGCGGGCAGGCCACCAAAATCCAGTGCGTGGCCTGCTCAGATGGGCCCGCCATGCGATTTTTCATTGGCGCGAGTTGGTGTTGCGAAAACTCTGGGTCGTCCAGATAAACCATGATTTTGTCCATGATGATCTCCATGTAGTAAGTAACGGACACGAAAAGCCAATACCTCCTGAAACGGCGGGTCAGGCCGTATGAACCGAATGCCCTCCTTGTCCTGGTTGATGCCGCCGCGACGTCCACCAGCCTGCGGCCAGCACGCCCGCGACTGCGGCGGTGTAGGTGATCCAGCGCGCCACAGTGTTGATCAGCTCAGGCGGATCAAACACATCGTCCAGCAGCGGCTCGGTCACAATCATCTTGGCCGCTGTGAAGGCCAGTACGGCTGCGCCAAGTTTGATGATGGCGGGGAAACGCTCAACCAGCTTGAGCACCACTGAACTGCCGAACACCACGATGGGCACGCTGACCAGCAGACCAATGATGACGAGATCAAACGAACCGTGTGCCGCACCGGCCACGCCCAGCACGTTGTCCACACCCATCAGGGCATCAGCCACGATGATGGTCTTCATGGCACCCCAAAAAGAGCCGGCCACCGGCCCTTGGTGCTCGTTGCTATGGGAATCGTCGAGCAGCTTGTAAGCAATCCAGACCAGACCCAAACCACCGACCAACATCAAACCCGGGATCTTGAGCAACCAGACCACGCCCACAGTCATGACCGAGCGCACGATGATGGCACCGACCGTGCCCCAGACAATGGCTTTTCGCCGCAAGTGCGGTGGCAGGCTGCGCGCCGCAAGGGCAATCACAATGGCGTTGTCGCCAGCCAGTACCAAATCAATGAGGATGATGGCCATGAGGGCGGACCACCAAGCAGCAGATAAAAATTCCATGACAAAACTCCGAGTTGTATCGATCAACAACCTGGACAAACTTCGTCAATGGAGGATGAGGTCAAATAAGACCACAGACACGCTTCGACGAAACCTGTAACAGGCTCCAATCGAAGGTCTTGCTCGGCATGGTGAAATGCTGAAATTGCCCAACAAGCCGGAAGTAGTTTTCGACCACTTCGTAATGACGACTTGCTGATACCCGCTGCAACGATGTCCTTGAGACACCTCCCTTGTTGCAACGAGCGGGAGCTACTCCCCTTCGTGAAACGATTACATCACGCTTGAGCGAGCAGTGCAAACTTTTTTTGAAGCCTTCTTTTTGAAAAGGCGAGCGAGCACATGGAGGCCTGCGCGCTATCATCAATGCCCACAAGAAACACTCCCATGGCCGGCATCCACATCACCGACATCGAAGCCGCCATCAACTACTGGCGCGAGCGCAAACCCTCACCCGATGGCGTGACCCTAGCCCCGGAAATCCGCGCGCTGGCCGAGGTCTATGCGCTCATGATTTACTACCATGAGAGCGAGGCTGATGAGTTCAGTTTCCCGGCCAAGGCCTTGGAGGCCTGGATGCACTGGTACGAGAGCACCATGGACACACCCTGCATCGCCATTTGCTCCACCAGCCAGGGCGATGAAGTGTGCAAGGGTTGTGGGCGCAGCTTTGAAGAAGTGCAGCACTGGCCCGCCTTGCGCCCGGCTGAAAAACGCCAAGTCTGGCGCCGCATCACGCTGCATGGTGATGCCTGGCGCTTTAACCGCTATGCGGAGCGGGCGAATGAAAAACCGGGCGATTGACGCATCACTTCCAGCGCACCAGCTCAATATCCACATTACGCTGACCGTCACCCAGCATCAGCACGCACTCTTGGATGGTGGCCTGCAACTGCATATTGCGCTGCGCCAGGGCCCCCAGTGCCTGCGAAGCCTCGGTCGGAACCCGATAGACGCTGAGGTTTTTCGGCCGCGCGAGTTTGGCTTCCATGCCGCGCCACCAGACCTCGGAGGAGTGGGCAAAGCAGTACAGCAGCACCTCGTCAGCACGCCCGCACGCTTTGAGCAAAGGCTTGTCCTCGGGCTGGCCGACCTCGATCCACATTCGAGTGAGGCCGGTGAAATCACGCAGCCAAACGTCGGGTTCGTCCGGGTCAGACAACCCCGCACCAAACGCCAGCGTGCCGTCGCCGCTGCACACGCTTTGCAGCTTGTGCGCATTAAAAGCCAGCGCCACCAGTCGCACCATCATGCGTTCGTCAGTTTCACTCGGATGGCGCGCCAGCGTGAGGCTGTGGTCGGCGTAGTAGCCGTGGTCAATGTCCGCAATTTGCAGACTGGCTTTGAAGAT
>CANCAO010000308.1 GCA_947374105.1 Comamonadaceae bacterium
CCGACAAGGGAGTCTCAACGCGGTGCGGCCAAACGGTCACCCACCCTGACCGCATCTTTGACGTTCAGAATTAGCGCATAAGACAGTTTCTCGAAGGTTTTGAATACCATCAGAAGGCCGTTGCGTTCGTCGGGCAATTTCATCGGCGCGCGGGTCGGATCGGTCTTGTCAATCAGGCGTTGACCCTCTTGGAGAATAGCCATAACGTGGCCACTTTCAATGCCGTCGCGTTGGCCGCGGCTGATGACGACAATTTGATTTTGCGCCGCATTGGCAACAATATCGCTGCCGTAGATCGACACGATGCGCCCACCGACCTTGCCCTCAGGAGCGTGTGGCAGGTAGCTGAGAATCTGGCGTTCAGGCTCGGGTAACAAGCGATCCCCAACCCGCATTTCCTGTTTGGCCACAGTAATGTCGATGGTGGCAGGCACAATAGAACTGCTTATTTTCCCGTCCGCGTTCACTATGTCTTCGGTGGATTCTCCCTGAGCCAGGGTCGCCTTTCCAACAAATTGGGCCTCATACCCCAGAACTTCGCCTGACTCAGGGTCTTTGAGAAGAGTGGCGTCCCGGAAAATTCGAAAAGTCTTCACTCGCGGTTGGTCGTCCAACACCGGTGCATCGCTCGATCCGCGCACATAGGCCCTGTCCCCCCGAGTCAGCATGACTTGGTTGGCTCGTGTCGCCACGATGCGCGGCGCTTTGGACATTTCGCCCGCCTCCACGATCAACGGTTCAGCCAGAAAGGGTTCGATAAATCGCGTGTCCAAGGACTGGATGGCATCGCTCAAGCCAGAAACGCGTGTGCGTGGTGACAGGCGTACGGTTTCCATGTCGGGTTGTTCGCCTTGCGCCCCAGCAGTACGTAAAACAGCCCGTCCGTTGGACTTCTCCAGCACCAGCTTTTGTCCGGGGTA
Organism: Comamonadaceae bacterium; assembly: GCA_947374105.1. Taxonomy (GTDB): domain Bacteria; phylum Pseudomonadota; class Gammaproteobacteria; order Burkholderiales; family Burkholderiaceae_C; genus CANCDA01. The sequence goes on from CANCAO010000308.1 coordinate 921, forward strand.
GATCAGATGCGGATTTTTTATGGCATCCATGTTCATGCCCCACAGTTCGGGCCAGCGCCAGGGGCTACGCAAGAACAGCGTAGAAATACTCCACAACGTGTCACCACGTTTGACGGTATGGCTGTCGGGCGCATCTGGGGCCAACTCGCTCAAAGGCACGCCGGCTTTGGCCACCTGGCGGGCTGTTGCGGTTTGTACGGGCGTAACCACCAAGGGTTGCCCCCAAGCACTTGCGTTCCAAAGGCTACTGCCTAGCGCAATGATTACGGTGCTTGCAATTGTGGTTTTGACCATCGTATAAGTTGTCATGTGTGGAGGCAAAAACTTGATAATTCGCCCGCGATTTTGCGCCCAAGCCCTTGATTGGGCAATGTATTGTGGCCACAGACCCGACTGCATTTACCAAAAGTAGCGAAAATAACGACATCCTTACCGAAAACTTATGGCCCTACTTCCCATTCTTTGTTATCCCGACCCCAAGCTGCACCGCGTGGCCAAGCCCGTGGCAGCGGTTGATGCACGCATCAAGACCCTGATCGCTGACATGCGTGAGACCATGTACGAGGCCAAAGGCATCGGCCTGGCCGCCACGCAAATCGACGTACATGAGCGTTTGATCGTGATCGACGTATCCGAGGAGCGTGACCAGCCCATCGTGCTGATCAACCCCGAACTTTCCTGGACCAGTGCTGAAAAGCACTTGAACGAAGAGGGCTGCTTGTCCGTCCCCGGCATTTATGACGGTGTCGAGCGCTTTGATGCCGTGCATGTGCGCGCACTGGATGGCGATGGGCAGTCGCGCGTGATTGAGGCCGACGGCCTGTTGGCTGTGTGCATTCAACACGAGATGGATCACCTCATGGGCAAGGTGTTTGTCGAATACCTCTCCCCGCTTAAGCGAAACCGTATCAAAACAAAGCTGCTCAAGGCGCAGCGCGAGGACGCACGTTGAAGCTCGTCTTTGCGGGCACCCCCGAGTTTGCCCGCGTCGCTTTGGCGCAGTTGCACGGCGCAGGCCATGAAATCGTCCTGGTGCTGACCCAGCCGGATCGCCCGGCCGGGCGCGGCCTGAAGTTACAGGCCTCAGCGGTGAAGCAATTTGCACTGGCGCATGGCATTCCTGTAGCCCAACCACGCAGCCTGCGCCTGGACGGCAAGTTCCCTGATGAGGCCGCCCAGGCGCATGCTGCCATAGATGCCGCCCAGGCTGACGGGATGGTGGTTGCCGCCTATGGCCTGATCTTGCCGCAGTGGGTGTTGGCGAGTTTCAAATACGGATGCCTCAATATTCATGCCTCGCTCCTGCCGCGCTGGCGCGGTGCCGCACCGATCCACCGCGCCATCGAGGCCGGGGACACGCACACGGGCGTCACGGTGATGCAGATGGATGCCGGGCTCGACACCGGGGACATGCTGCTTATCGAGACGCTGCCCATCGCCCCTGACGACACCACCGCCAGTCTGCACGACAAGCTGGCCGATTTAGGGGGCCGCATGATGGTCGATGCGCTGGGGCGGGCGCAGTCGGGGGATCTCTATCCCGTCAAGCAGCCGACCGGGGGCGTGTGCTATGCCCACAAAATTGAGAAACGCGAGGCCGCCATCGACTGGTCGCAGCCCGCGCAAACGATAGAGCGACGCATCCGCGCCTTCAACCCCTTTCCGGGTGCTTTGACCAGTTTTCAGGGTGAATCGATCAAATTATGGCGCTCCGAAATCGATAGCTGCTCACGCTATGAAAATAAGGCCCCAGGCACTATTTTGTCTAAAAACGAGAGTGAAATATTGGTTCAATGTGGATCAGACGCCCTGCGTCTGATCGAGCTGCAACGTGCCGGCGGCAAGCGTCTGGTGGTGGCCGAATTCCTGCATGGGTTTGATTTGCCTTTGGGCGCGGTGCTGGACACACCTACTGTCGTGGCGGGTACTTAAGTGCAAGTCCATTCGTCACGTTCTGAGCCGCTGACGCAGTCAGCACCATTACGCGTGCCCAGCTGGCGCGAGTTGATGCGTCAGCCCGAGTACCGCGAAGGCCTGCGCGACATGGCCGCAGTTGCGCCCGGTCTAGCCGCCTGGGGGCTAATGACGGGCGTGGCCATGGTCAAGTCGGGCATGAGCGTGGTCGAGTCCTTGGCCATGACGCTGCTGGTGTTTGCGGGCAGCTCGCAACTGGCTGCTATCCCCTTGATCGCAGCGGGTGCGCCAGCGCTGGTCATTTTGGCCACGGCCCTGTGTGTGAATCTGCGCTTTGTCGTCTTTAGCGCGCACCTGCGCCCCTACCTCATGCACTGGCCCCGGCGGGTGCGTGTGTTGGCGGGCTACCTCACGGCCGACCTGAGCTACGTGATGTTCACCAAGCGTTTCGCTCATCCCCCGGTGGGTGCTGAGCAGCAAACGGCGCAACTGGC
>CANCAO010000309.1 GCA_947374105.1 Comamonadaceae bacterium
GGTAGACGAGACCTGGCTCAATTCAGCAGCCCATGACTGCGCAGCTGCAAGCAGTGTGTGTGACGAGGTTTTGCGGTCCACGATGCCAAGTGCCAAGGCTTCGTCCACATCCACTTTACGGCCCGTAAAGATCAACTGCTTCGCCTTGGACAAACCCACGCGACGCGGCAGAAAATACATGCCCCCCCCATCGGGAATGATGCCCCGGTTGATGTAAGACCAGGCAAAGCTGGCCCACTCGCTGGCGATGATGAAATCACACGCCAAAGCGGTATCTGCGCCTAGCCCCGAGGCTGCACCGTTTACCGCAGCAATCACAGGTTTGGGACAGGTGTGCAAGAGCGATTGCGTGTAGTGAACACGTTGCTGACGATGCCAGCCGTTAAAGCCCACTTCACCCGTATCGGCGTTCATGCGCTTTTGCATGCCACTGATATCGCCCCCGGCACAAAAGCCTTTGCCTGCCCCGGTGAGCACCAGCGCTTTGATGGCTTTATCAGCGGTGATACTTTCAAGCGCATCAATCAACTCGCTGCGCATCGCATCGCTCATGGCGTTGCGCTTGTCGGGGCGGTTGAGGGTGAGTGTTGCGATGGCTTGCTCAACGCTGAGTTCAATAAGTTCGTAGTCCATGCTCTATCCTGTTCAGTTCAATCGGGTTTGATGTTGTTTTCTTTGACGATTTTTCGCCAGCGCACTTCTTCACGCTTCACATAAGCATCAAGCTCTTGCGGTGAACCGGTAAAAACCACGAGCCCTTCGGGCTCTAACTTGCGTCGAAACTCCGGCGTTTGCGTGGCTTGCTTGGCTGCAGCATTCAATTTGGCAATCACATCAGCGGGCGTTCCAGCAGGCACAAAAAGCCCATACCAACTCTCCACCGCATAGCCTTGAACTGATTCAGCGATAGCAGGAACTGTCTTCATCACCGGCGATCGCTCTGCGGTCGTAACCGCCAAGGCGCGCAGCTTGCCACTGGCAATGTGCGGGCCCACTGCTGCAGCCGTTGCAAACATCATGTCAACTTGGCCGCCAAGCAAGTCCGTCATCGCAGGGCCTGCGCCTCGGTAGGGAATGTGGGTGATTTTGACTTGCGCCATGTTTTCAAACATCTCACCCGCCAGATGGGCCGACGTCCCGTTGCCTTGGGAGGCATAGGTCAACTTTCCAGGCTGCGCTTTGGCGAGTTCAAGCAAGTCCTTCACACTCTTCAAAGGGCTCTCCGACCGCACCACCAAAACATTAGGCCCGCGCGCCACCATCACGACAGGTGCAAAAGCCTTGTCTGTATCAAACGGCAGTTTGGGCACCAAGCTTGGATTCACAGCATGGGCGAAGGTGGCGACCAGCAGGCTGTAGCCATCGGGAACGCTTTTGGCCACAGCGTCAGTTCCAATGATGGTGCCAGCACCCGGTTTGTTGTCCACAATCACGGTGCCCCCCAGTGATTGAGACATGCCCGTGGCAAGCGTTCTAGCAATACTGTCTGTGCCACCACCCGGCGAGAACGGAACGATCAATTTGATGGGGCGATCAGGGTAGGCCGCTACAACAGCCGTCGCTGCCAAAACTGCGGCTGCAAAAATCAAGCCTTGGCGCATCAGCCGGGAACGCGAAGCAATCATGGTCAGTCTCCGAAAATCTGGATATCTGTAGCTTATAGATTTGTTTTATATTTGGCAGCACTCAATTTCCACTGGATGGAAATTTAATCCTCCATCGGTTCACCCCATGCTCGTCAAACCCCCTGCACCTTTGAAACCCGGACTGTCTCGCGCCAATCGCTCCCTGGAAAGAGGGGTCGATATTCTTCGCGCCTTTAGGCCGGGCTCTGCATGGCTTGGAAACGGAGAAATCTCTGAGCGCACGGGTTTGTCCAAGTCCACTGTGAGCCGCTTGACGCAAACGCTGGTTGGCGCGGGTTTGCTCCACCTTGAGCCCGGCACACGGGTCTATCGGCTAGCCCCGGCCGTACTCAGCCTGGCACACGCCATGCGAATGGGCTCTGGCGTGCTCACCGTTGCCGCCCCCTTGATGAGGGAAACCGCAGAAAAACACCGCGTCAACGTAGGTTTGGCTGCGCCTGACCAAGATGAAATGATCTACCTGGAGTCCATCCGCTACAACCGTCGCCCGTCTCTGCGAACGGTAGTGTCTGGCCAGCGCGTCCCAATGGAACTCACCTCACTAGGCAGAGCCTATTTGGCCTTTGCGCCTGAAGCCCAAAAGAAAGAACTGCTGAAGCACTTTCAAAAAACACGCAAAAAGCAATGGGGACAAGTAAAAAATGACATCAATGACGCCATCCATTCGGTTCAGTCACTTGGGTACTGCGTGGCGTCATGGCAACCCGAGGTCGTTGCGATTGCAAGCCCCCTACAGATGGGCGCAGACATCTACGCCGTGAACATCAGCGTACTACGTGCAGGTGATCCAATCAACATTGCCAACGAACTCGCTCCCCTGCTGATGACGCTCAAAACGTCCATAGAAAACGCACTGAAGGCGTCTCTCAGGGTTGAATGATTGAAAGGTGATAAAGCCCCCAAGGGCACTGCGCAAAGCGCTCGTTCACCGGCTTGGCGACCTTGTCGGCAAAGCGGTCCGCGTCATACATCGCCCATAGTGGGCCCAAGCCCCCTAGCGGCATGGGCTGGCCATCCAGATGCGTGGCGACGATGAAGCCGTAGTGCTGCACCTGCCCCCAATCCAGCGTGACGGTATAGCCGTCCACCGCGCGCAGCAGCACACTGGCGCGCTCATCCACTTTGGCCCCCGTGGCATTCACCACCTGCGTCAACAGCGGCCCCTTGAGGACGTGCACCTTGTTGTCGTACTCCAGCGTCGGCCGAATGGTGGTGGCGGGCAAGGTGGCCAGTGCATTGAAGTCAAAAACGTGCGCCCGGTCAAAGTTAATTTGCTGCTTGACCATCATCTGGTCCAGCGCCGCATCGACCGGCCCCCGGTTGCCACGGCCAATTGCCCCGGTCACGGTCAACAGCCCCGGCCCGACAGGGTGTCGCCCTTGTGGAGCAGCCAGCACGGTGGACGACAAGACGGCACCGCCCAGAGTTGTGGCAAGAAATTCACGTTTTTTCATGGATGATTCTTAAGGTGAAAATGGAACGCACACATCATTTTTATGTCTAAACCACACATTCTGTAAAACAACGGCGGAAGCGCCTACGAGGATGATGAGATGAATCTTGACATTATTATTTTGTTCTTTGGTCTTGGTGCCTTTGCTGGATTGGTACGCGCTGACTTTCGGTTACCTACGGGCCTCTACGAGAGTCTCACTCTCTACCTTTTGC
>CANCAO010000310.1 GCA_947374105.1 Comamonadaceae bacterium
CTTGAAGTCGTAATGGCAGGTGTGCCAGGCCTTATCCATCACCCGGCCATCAGGGGCCGTACCCGGCGCGTGCTTGGCAAAGTCAACGACCAAACTATTGCGCACGCCGAACACCACGTCGGACTCGATGTAGGGGCTGTCAGACACAAACAGATGGGTGATCAGGCTCTCGTGCTTAGGCGATTGCAGCCAGGTGTGCATGTGGCCGGGGCGGTTGGGGTGACGCCCCAAGCGGTGCAGCATGTTGCCCACGGGGCCGTCATTGGGCACGGGGTAAAACGTGGGGCGGATGGACCAAAAGCGGTAGTAGCCCTCGGCGTCGGTGTGAAAACGGGCGCGCAAGGCCATGGGGGCGTCCGGGCCTTTTTGCAAGTCGTAGAAGCCTTCGGCGTCGCCCGACCAGACATCGAGCTGGCAGTTGGCAATGGGCTTGCCCACGGTGTCGGTCACACGGCCATGGTAGTAGGTCGGCTCACCGGGTTGACCCACACTCAGGTCACTGCCCAGGGCCAGCTCGGGCGCACCTTCCCAGAAGAAGGGGCCGAGCACAGTGGCCTCGGTGGGGCGGTCTGCACCGGCCTCAGGCTTGAAGGCCGCAGCGGCCTTGGCCTGCTCAATCGCCACCACCAGCATGGAGATGCCCAAGGTGTCGGACAGGAGGATGAATTCTTGACGTTTCTCGTCGCACATCTGGCCCGTCTCAGTCAAGAACTGGATACCGGCCATCCATTCTTCGGGCGTGATCTGCACCTCTTGCACAAAGGCATGCGCGTGCTTGATGAGGGCGGTCATCACTTCTTTGAGCCTGGGCTCTTTGCAGTCGGCCATGCGGGCGATGACGGCTTGGGCGAGGTCTTGGGCTTCGAGTTGCATGTTTGTCTCCGGTTGAGGTTCAGTTTAATCAGGGGTCACGCCATCAAACGCATTTTGCAAGAGTTGACGCAAAGCGACGCGTTCCAGCGGGCGGGGGTTGGCGTATTGGTTTTGCAGGGCGATGTCGCAGGCTTTGTCCAAGTCTTCGGCTTTCATGCCAAGGTCTTTGAGAGCTACCGGTGCACCGTTGTTTTTGGCTAGGGCATAGACGGCTTGCGCAGCGCTCATGACCGAAGAATCAACGCCCAAGGCAGTTGCTATGCGCTGCATGGCCTGGGGCTCTGCGGCGGCGTTGTAGGCCAGCGCATGGGGCAGCACCACGGTGTGGGTTTCGGCGTGCGGCAGGTTGAAGCTGCCACCCAGGGTGTGGCACAGCTTGTGGTGCAGCGCCATGCCCGCATTGCCCAGCACGATGCCGCACAACCACGCGCCGTAGAGGGCGTCGCTGCGGGCTTGGAGCAAGGCGGCTTTGACCCCTTCGACAAGCTCAGGGTGAACGGCAGATGAATCGGCCCCATGCTTCGCGATCACTGGCAGCGCACGACCGAGTGCCGTGATGCCTTCCAGCGCCATCAAATCCATGATGGGGTTGCTGTCCACCGCGTACAGGCCTTCGGCCGCGTGGGCGATGGCGTTGATGCCGCTGGTGACGCTCAGGCCCACGGGCAGCGTTAGCGTGAGCTCGGGGTCATAGATCACGGTGCGCGGCAGGATGCGCGGGTCTTTGCCCGTCTTCTTCATGCCCGCTTCGGTGATGCCGTAAATCGTCGTCATCTCCGAACCGGCATAGGTGGTGGGGATGGCGAGGATGGGCAGACCTGAATCCAGCGCGATGGCCTTGCCCAGGCCGGTGGTGGAGCCGCCGCCAATGGCCACGGCGCAATCGGCGCCCAGCTTGTGCGCCAGCTCGCGCGCTTCACGTGCGGTCTCGATCGGCACGTGCATCACGGCACGTGGAAAGATGCCTGCGGCACGGGGGCCGAGCAGGTCGGCAATGCGCTGTGCCTGGTCGGCTTGTTCCGGCGTGGAGAGCACCAGGGCGCGCTTGGCACCCATCAGCTCAATCTCGCGCTCCAAATGTTGCAGCGCGCCCAGGCCAAACACCACGCGGCCTGCTTGGCCGTGGAACACAAAGTTTTTGATGGTTTCGGTCATGCCAAATTCGTCGTCAAATCTGTTGATAAACCCGCGCTGCGCTCCACCGCACGGATGATGGCAGCGTAATCCAGTGCCGCATCGCCCTGTGCAATAGCCGTTTGCATCAGCGACTGGGTCAACGTGGTTTGCGGCAGGCTCACACGGTGGGTGGCAGCTGCGGCAATGATCAAGTCCAAGTCTTTGAGCATCTGCGGCACGGTGAAGGTGGGCGTGAAATCACGCTCGGCCAACTGCACGCCTTTGGCCTTGACGATGGGCGAAGCCACCGCGCTGGCGCTGAGTACAGACCACATCTCGCGCCAGTCCAGCCCACCGGCGCGGCCCAGCGTAAGGCCCTCAGCCAGCATGGCGCTGGTCTGCGCAATCATCAGGTTGACCACGAGCTTCATCAAGCGAGCTTGCTCAGCGTCACCCAGGTAAAACTGATTCGGCCCAAAGGTTTGCAAGAGCGGCAAGGCGGCGTCATAAGCCACACGCGGGCCGGAGGCCATCACGGTCAACTGCGCGGCTTCGGCCATATGGTTATTGCCGGATACCGTGCAGCGCAGGTACTCGATGCCCACTTCATGGCACTGGTCGGCCACCTGACTAGAGACGGTGGGCGAGACGGTGCTGGTGTCGATGAAGATGGCACCACGACGGGCTGTATCCACCACTTGCGCGGCCACGTCAGCCAAGGCAGCGTCATCGGGCAGCGATGAAAAGATGAAGTCCGCCGCAGCCAGCTCGGCGCTCACTGCAGCCAACTCATCGGCCACCGACAGACCGCGCTCATAGGCGAGCAACTGGCGCGCTGCGCTGGGGTCGCTCACGCTGATGGCGTGGCCTGCGGTCTTGAGGTGTGTGGCCATGGGCAGGCCCATCTTGCCCATGCCCATGAAGTGAAGTTGTACGCTCATTGGGCTTTGAGGTTGGCCACTTTGGCAATGCGCGCAGCGGTGTCCATCTCGGTCTTGATGTAGGCGTTAAACGCCTCGGGGCTCATGGGGAAGGGGTCAGCCCCGAGTTTGGATAGGCGCTCGCGCGTCTCAGGGCTGGCCAGCGCTTTGAGCGCCTCGTCGTGCAGCTTTTTGATGAGGGCGGGCGGCGTGGCACTGGGCGCAATCATGCCAACCCACAGGGTGTAGTCCGAACCCGGCACACCGGCTTCAACACTGGTGGGCACTTGGGATAAGGTGGCGGCGCGCGCCTTGGTGCTGACCGAGAGCGCTTGCAGCTTGCCATCTTTGATGAGCGGCAAGGCTGAGGCCAAGGGCGCAAAGAACCAGTCGTTG
>CANCAO010000311.1 GCA_947374105.1 Comamonadaceae bacterium
GTGTCAAAGAAGACGTTGTTCAACAGATGGTCTTTGAGCAAGGGCTTTTTCATCTCTTGCGCCAGGCCACGGAAACGGCCCCAGTGGTAGGGCACCGCACCGCCGCCGTGGGGAATGATGAACTTGAGCGTGGGGAAGTCTTTGAACAAATCGCCCTGGATCAACTGCATGAAAGCCGTGGTGTCAGCGTTCAGGTAGTGCGCGCCCGTGGTGTGGAAGCAGGCGTTGCAACTGGTGCTAACGTGAATCATGGCGGGGATGTCGTACTCCACCATCTTCTCGTAGATCGGGTACCACTGCTTGTCGGTCAAGGGGGGACTGGTCCAATGGCCGCCACTCGGGTCAGGGTTCAGGTTGATGCCGACGTTGCCGTATTCCTTGACGCACTTCTCCAGCTCGGGGATGCAGGTGGCGGGGTCCACGCCGGGGGACTGCGGCAGCATGGCAGCGGGGATGAAATGGTCCGGGAACAGTTGGCTCACGCGGTAGCACAGCTCATTGCAAATCGCGGCCCAGGTGCTGGAGACGTTGAAGTCGCCAATGTGGTGCGCCATGAAGCTGGCGCGCGGGCTGAAGATGGTGAGGTCGCTTCCGCGCTCTTTCATCAGGCGCAGTTGGTTGGCTTCAATCGACTCACGCAACTCGTCATCGCTGATTTTCAGGTCGGCGACTTTGGGCTTCATCGCCGGGTCTTTGATGCCCGCGATTTGCTGGTTGCGCCAAGCTTCCAGCGCCGGGGGAGCGGTGGTGTAGTGGCCGTGGCAGTCGATGATGATGGGGGGTTTCTTCATGCAAATTTCTCCAATAATTTGTCAGGCGATTCGATCAGGGTTTCAATAGTTCAGGCTTTGGTCAAATTCAGGCCGGCTCCATACCGTGTCGGCGCTTGAGGGGCTCTGTTTCAGGGCCATTCATGGCGGCCAGCATGGCACGCACGGCGTCGGGCTGTTGGCTGGTGGCGCACACGCCGCCAGAAAACGTAGTCATGATTTGGATGGCAGGCGGCAACGGCCCCACCACAGCAATGCCAGCTAAAGGCAAGAGTTCGCTCAGTTGCTGGAAACCCAGCTCCACCTCGCCCTTGGCCACGAGCGAGCCCACAGGCACGCCGGGCGGCGCAGTGACAAGGCGAGCCTTGATCTGATCCGCAATGCCCCAGCGCTCAAACAGCTGGGCCAGCGCAACGCCGCTGGGGCCGGTGGAGTAACTCAGGCTGCGTGCAGCCAGCACGGCTTGTCGCACCGCTTGCTCATCTGAGATGTCGGGATGCGGGGCACCTTCACGCACCGCCACGGCCACGCCCGAGCGCACCAAATCCACACGGCTGCCGGGCAACACCTGGCCGCTGGCAATTAGCTTGTCAGTGGCCTCAGCAGAGAGGAAGACGGCGTCAAACAGCTCCCCTGCTTGCACACGCTTGAGGGCATCCACCCCGCCAACAGCCTCAATGTCCACCGTCACCCCGGCGCTACGCTGGTAGGCCGCAGCCAAGTCGTTGAGCAACAGGCGCGTTGCCATGGACGAAATGCCTTTGAGGGTGGTGGTCATGGTGTGCGGTGGATTGGGTTTTGATTCAGGCTGCGATTGTCAACCCAAGTTAGACGATTGGGTCAAAAAATAGGCCACTAGCTGATATGCAAAATTGTTATAGTTAAGTTTAAGCTATACCAATTAAAACAAAAACAACCTACACACACCACCCCATGGATCTGAAACACATCGAGTCGTTTGTGCGCGTGGCCGAGCTGGGCCGTTTCACCCGCGCCGCCACGGCGCTGGGCATGGCCCAACCCTTGTTGAGCCGCCACGTGCGCCAACTGGAGGTGGAATTGCACCAGACCTTTTTGCTGCGCAATGGCCGTGGCGTGTCACTGACCGAAGCCGGGCAAGTGCTGCTGGAACATGGGCGCGGCATCCTCCACCAAGTAGCCCTGGCCCGCGAGGAACTGGGCTCGGTGCGCGGTGCGCTGGCCGGTCATGTGTCGATTGGCCTGCCACCCAGCTTGAGCAAACTGATCGCCGTGCCGCTGACCAAGGCCTTTCGCGCCAGTCTGCCGCAAGCCCAACTCACCCTGACCGAGGGCTTCTCCGTGCCCATGGTCGAAGGCTTGCGCGCAGGCCGCATGGACATCGCCCTGCTCTACAACCCAGCACCCGCGCCCGACCTGGAAATCAGCGTGCTGCATGAAGAAGCACTGGTGTTGATTTCGGCCAAGGGCACGCCCTTAGCCCCGATTGCACCGATAGCACCGATTGCGTCGAAGAAAAGCATTACTTTGGCTGCGGTGGCCGCCCTCCCCCTGATCGTGCCCAGCCGCCCCAACGCTTTTCGCATCCTGATCGACTCCGAGATGATGCGCATCGGCTGCAAGCCAATCATCACGCTAGAAATAGACGGCCTCAACGCCATCCTCGATCTGGTCAAAGAAGGCTTGGGCCACGCCGTGCTGCCCGCCTACACCCTGCGCAACTTTGCCTCGCCCCACCCTTTTGCAACGCGGCAGATTGTGAAGCCGCAACTGCTGAGCCAACTCACATTGGTGGGCTCCGCGCGACGGCCTACCACGGAGACCCACCAGGAAGCCATCCGCATCACCCGCCAAGTAGTGCTGGGCGCGATTCAGTCCTAGCTGGGTTTCAGGGCAAAATAACAGACTGTTCTTATTTCAACAATACCGGAGACAGCATGAACACCTCATTCAAATCATTGCTCGGCGGCCTCGTGCTGGGCGTGGCCACGCTGAGTTCAGCGCAACAAACCGTGCCCATCTTTGGCCTGGTTGAGCTGAGCGGCGCGGGCACGACCTCGGGCACTAATTTTGACAACGGCATCAAACTGGCGGTCAAGGAGATCAACGCGGCTGGCGGCATCTTGGGGCGCAAGATCAACTACCAGTCCAGCGACACCCAATCCAACCCCGGCGTGGCCAAAGCATTGGCGCAAAAAGCGGTCGACCAAAACGCTTACGTGGTCATGGGGCCGGTGTTCTCTGGCTCCATCATGGTGAGCATGGCCGAGACCAAGCGCGCGGAAATTCCTAACTTCACCGGTGGCGAAGCGGCGGGCATCACGCAGCAAGGCAACCCCTATATCTTCCGCACTTCCTTCACCCAGGCTACGGCCATGCCCAAGATTGCCAACTACATCCGCGACACGGTCAAGGCCAAGACCGTGGACGTGATCTACGTGAACAACGACTTCGGCAAGGGTGGCCTGGACATGATCAAGAAGGCGCTAGAGGCACGCGGCATCACGGTCGCCAACGCTCTCTCGACCGAATCAGGCCAAGTGGACTT
>CANCAO010000312.1 GCA_947374105.1 Comamonadaceae bacterium
AGCAGCGCCGCGATGGCATCCCGATTGATGCTGAGTTGCTGGCGTTGTTGCGAAAACACGCGGGTTAAAGGAGCTATCTCATGAGCCGCAAAGTCCTACTCGCCGCCGCACTGTGTCTGGCCTGCCTCAGCAGCGCCATCGCCCAAACCTGGCCCAGCAAACCCATCAAAGTCGTTGTGCCTTACCCGGCGGGTGGTGCAGCCGATATCACCGCGCGCGTGCTTGGACAGAAGATGGCCGAGAGCCTGGGCGTTGCCGTTTTGATCGACAACAAGCCCGGCGCCAACGGCATGATCGGCACCGACTTCGTCGCCAAGGCCGCACCCGATGGCTACACCCTGCTGCTGGACGCCAGTGGCCCCTTGGTCGTCAACCCGGCGCTGGACGCCAAGGTGCCGTATGACACTGAGCGCGACTTCATCCCCCTCCGCCAAGCCACCACCTTTCAGTACGTGCTGGTCGTGCCTACGGCATCCCTCATCACCAGCGTGCCCGATCTGGTGGCCGCAGCCAAAGCCAAACCCGGCAGCCTGAGCTACGGCTCCACCGGCGTGGGCGGTGGCGGTCATTTGGCGGGCGAGATGCTGGGCCTGATGAGTGGCACCAAGGTCACGCACATCCCCTACAAAGGCAGCGCCCCGGCCATGGCTGATTTGCTGGGTGGGCAGTTGTCCTTCACCTTCGACCCCATGGTCACGGCGGTGCCGCAAATTCGCGCGGGCAAGCTGCGCGCCTTTGCCGTGTCGGGCCCCAAGCGCGCCAAGGCACTGCCCCAAGTGCCCACGATGGACGAGCTGGGTTACAAGGGCTTTTCCATCACGCAGTTTCAAGGCTTCCTGGCCCCCGCAAATACAGACCCGGCCATCATTGCACGGCTGCACCAAGAGGTGGTCAAAGCCATGAAGTCCCCCGACGTGGTGCAGCGCCTAGAGACCGATGGCGGCAACGACCTCATCGGCAGTTCGCCCACCGAATTTGCTGCGCAGATCAAGAGCGACTTGGCGATCTACCGCAAGCTGATCAAAGACGCCGACATCAAGCAAGAGTAATTCGAAGGAGTCACACGATGTACCAAATGGATGTGTTGATTCAAGGCTTCCCCGGCAAGTCCGTGTGCCACGGCGGATTGGGCTGGAGCACCGTGAGCTTGCTGCGTGGCGCGGGCCGTGTAGTCTTGGTGGACGTGGGTGCTTTCGGCGTGCGCCGCGAGTTGGCCAAGCAACTGCGCGAACGCGGTGTGGACGCGAATGACGTGACCGACGTGGTGTTGACCCACGCGCACTACGACCACGCGGTCAACTTCACACTCTTCCCCAACGCCACGGTGTGGATCGGTGCGGACGAGCTAAGCTGGGCCGCCAGCCAGCCCCCGGGCTTCAACCCACTGCCCGAGTTGTATGTACGCGAACTGGCAACGTCACCACGGGTGCGGCGCATTACGGGTGACGAAGAATTTTTACCTGGCCTGCAAGCCATCCGTGCCCCCGGTCACACGCCCGGACATTTGGTTTTTCTGCTCACCGCCAATGATGTGCCGGTGCTCTTCACCGGGGATGCGGCCAAGAACCGGGCCGAGTTGCTCAGCGGCGCGGTGGATGCCAGCGAAGACCATGCCCAGAGCGGCGAGTCGCTCAAAGTCATCTGGCACAACTGGCGCGCCACACCAGGCACGGTGCTAGTGCCCGGCCATGACCTTAGCATGCGCTTGGACGCCACAGGCCAACCCGAGTACAGCGGTGAGCGCCGCGCCGCCATCGCAGCATGGTTCTCTGAAAGCATTGAGACCATCTCCACGATTGACCTGTGCTGCGAAGCCGGGTTCGGTCCCGCTTATCGATAACATTTTTTGAAACACACCATGACCACGTCCCTTGCCACCACCTTCGCCCCCACCGGCATCCTGCGCGCCTCCATCAACATGGGCAACCCGATACTGGCCAACAAAGACCCGGCCACGGGTCAACCTTATGGCATCTCCATCGACCTGGAACGCAACCTAGCCAAACGCTTAGGCGTTGAGGTCGAACTGGTGGTGTTTGACACCGCAGGCAAGTCGGTGGATGCGGTTAAAAACGAACGCGCTGACGTCGGCTTCTTCGCGGTTGACCCGCTGCGCGGCGCAGAGATTGCGTTCACCCTGCCCTACGTGTTGATAGAAGGCTGCTACATGGTGCGCGAGGCCTCCAACTTGCAGCGCAATGAAGACGTTGATCAAGCGGGCATCACCGTCACCGTGGGCGCAGGCAGCGCCTATGACCTGTACCTGACCCGTGAAATCAAGCACGCCCAGATCGTGCGCGCCCTCAGCTCCCCGGCCGTGGTGGACACCTTCATCGCGCAGAACCTGGACGTGGCCGCAGGCGTCAAGCAACAGCTAGAGGCCGACGCCAAACGCATCCCCGGCCTGCGCTTGCTGCCGGGCCGTTTCATGGAAATCCGCCAAGCCATGGGCACACCCAAGAGCCGGGGCGAAGCGGCAGCGGACTACCTGCGCGCCTATGTGGAAGAGATGAAAGCCAGTGGCTTTGTGGCCGAATCCATGAAGCGCCACGGCATTCAGGGGGCGACGGTGGCGGGGCCGGCTATTTAACCTCGACCATCTCCACCTCATCCAGCCGCACAAACACCAGCCCGCGCCGCAGGATGTCAAGCAGGCCCACAGCCAGACCTTCGGCGGTATCGGAGGCGGGCTTGTTCATGTGGGCGATGATGATGTCACCGCCGCGCACATGGTGCAGCCGGTCAATCACTTGCCCTTTTTTCAAGGTCGCCCCGGCGTCGGCATTGACTGAGAAGCCCGCAATCTTGTAGCCCATGCGGCGAATCTCATCCGCCGCAGCCTGGTCGTATTCAGCCGTGGCACCCCGGTACCAATGGGGCGGCACGCCGGTGGCGATCTCGATGGCTTTGGCACCTTCGAGCACCTCTTTGCGCAAATGCAGCATGTCGGGCTCACCGGGAATGCCATAGACCTTGCGCCCCGCGCCGATGACGGCGGGGATGTGGTTTTCGCCGTGGTCCTCAATGTCAAACAAATCCAGATGCGCTTTGAGCAGCGCTGTGCCCTTGGCGTTTTTGTCCAACCACTTCTTGGTGGCAAACAGCGTGGCCGGGATGCGGTTGCGAATCAGAAACTGAACCAGGTCATCGTCCATCACCCCCGAGCAGGCGTCCAGCGTCAGGGCGACGCGCTTGTTCGCGTGGGTGGGCTCTTGGTAAATGCGGTCGTGGATTTCGGTCGGCTGCGTTTGCGCCCCTGCAGCGCAACAAAAAAAGCAAGCCAAGGCC
>CANCAO010000313.1 GCA_947374105.1 Comamonadaceae bacterium
AACCTTCATCAGCGAAGAGTCGCGCACGGCCCTGGTGCGGGCCGAGTCGGCCTATGCCGATGCATCGCAACGCTTGGTGCAGGCCCGCCGCGAAGCGACCGAGAGCCAGGCCCGCGCCCATGCGCTGCAGGTGGAAACGCTGCGCCTGATGCAACTGGCCGAGCAAGCCCGCGCCCGCAGCGCCCAGTTGGCGGGTGACTTGGCCGAGGTGGAGGCTCAACTCGAAGACTTGCAAGAACGCAGAGTGGCCGCTGAAGGCCGCTTTGAAGAACTCGACATGGCTTTGGCCGACAGCCAGGAGCGCCATGCGCAATTGGATGAACGCGTGCTGGAATCCGAGCGCAAACTGGCCGCCTCCAGAGAGCAGCAGCGCAGCCTGGAGCGCCAAGCGCAAGAGGCCACATTCTCCCTGCGCACGCTGGACGCCCGAAAGGCCGAACTCGCCCGCACCATGGACACGGCCACGCAGCAGACCACTAGCGTGGCTGCTGAAGAACAGCGCGCCCGCGATGAGCTCACCCGACTGACCGACGCCGCTGCACAAGCCGGTTTGCAAAATGCGCTGGCCTTGAAGTTGGAACGCGAGCAAAACCTATCAGCTCGCCGCAGTGAATACGACGACCTGACCACCAAGTTGCGCGCCAGCGATGAGCGCCGTTTGCAACTTGACCGCGAGCAGGAGCCGCTGCGTCAACGCATCACCGATGTTCAACTCAAAGCACAGGCCGCACGCTTGGGTTTTGAGCAGTACAGCCAATTGCTGGAGGACGCCAAAGCTGACCTGGTTGCATTGGCCCTCTCGACTGAAAACGGCGCGGTGCGTTTGACCGGTTTACAGAACGAAATTGACCGCCTGAACCGGGAAATTTCAGCTTTGGGCGCGGTGAATCTGGCCGCGCTGGATGAGCTGGCCTCCGCGCGCGAACGCAAACAGTTTCTGGACGCCCAGACTGCCGACTTGGTGGAAGCCATGACCACGCTGGAAGACGCCATTCGCAAGATTGATGGCGAAACCCGGGAGCTGCTCAGCGGTACATTCAATAGCGTCAACGAGCACTTTGGCAAGATGTTCCCTGAGTTGTTTGGCGGTGGCCAGGCCAAACTGATGATGACGGGCGACGAGATTCTGGACTCGGGCGTGCAGGTCATGGCGCAACCGCCGGGCAAGAAAAACCAGACGATTCATTTACTCTCAGGCGGTGAAAAAGCGCTCACAGCCATTGCGTTGGTGTTTGCGATTTTCCAACTCAACCCGGCCCCGTTTTGTTTGCTGGACGAGGTGGACGCGCCACTGGACGACGCCAACACCGAGCGCTATGCCAAGCTGGTCTCCAGCATGAGTCGTGGCACCCAGTTCCTCTTCATCAGCCACAACAAAATCGCCATGGAAATGGCCGAGCAGTTGATTGGCGTGACGATGCAGGAGCAGGGCGTCTCGCGCATCGTGGTGGTGGATATGGAGTCGGCCGTCTCTTTGGCTGAAACAACATAAAACACATATGAGCGCACTCCAAATCAGTCTGGCCGTTGCAGGGGGCGTTGTTTTAGCAGCCGTCGTTGCGCACGGGGCTTGGCAATCGCGCCGTAACCAGCTGCGCCAGGCCGACCCTGAGCCTCTTCGTGTAGATCCTGAGGGCGGCAATACTTTGTTTGATCCGGCCTTTGATGCCGCGCAGTTTCCCTTGCCCACACTTGAAAAAAAACCGGGCCTGGATGCACTCATCGACGTCATCGTGCCCTTAGTGTTTGAGCATCCGGTTTCGGGCGACGCTGCTTTGGCAGCCATGCCCGTCACCCGACGTGTGGGGAGCAAACCCTTCGCCGTCGAGGGCTTCAACACTCAAACGCAAATATGGGAGTTACCTGTGGCAGGACAGCGCTACAACGTCATGCAAACGGGTGTGCAACTGGCCAATCGCAGCGGTGCCTTAAACGACATCGAATACTCGGAATTCGTGGTGAAGGTTCAGGCGTTTGCTGATGCTTTGGGCGCGATGCCGGAGTTCCCTGAAATGCGCGACGAAGTGGCACGGGCGCGTGAGTTGGACCAATTTGCCAGTCCACATGACGCGCAATTGAGCGTCACCCTGCGTGCCCGTCATGCGGCCTGGAGCCCTGGTTACGTACAGCAAAATGCTGCGCGGCTTGGCTTTGTGGCTGGTGTTATTCCCGGACGCATGGTGTTGCCCGCGAGTGTGGTCGGTCAACCCTCGGTGCTGGGCCTGATCTATGACTCGCAAGCCGCGCTGGCCGATGATCCAACCCAATCTGCGATTCATGAGTTGAGCTTGAATCTGGATGTGCCCCAGGTGGATCGCCATGAGCAGCCTTTTGTGCGCATGCGCGTGGCCGCTCAGCAACTGGCCGACACCATGGGCGGCCTGGTGACCGACGACAACGGCCAGCCCTTGAATGCGCAGGCGCTGGATGTGATCGGGGCTGAGTTGGAGACACTCTATGACACGCTGGATGCTCATGATCTATCGGCCGGTTCGGTTTTGGCCAGACGTCTGTTCTCTTAAGTTCCTGACCGCAGTTTGGCGATGATGAGCATGTCTGATTTATTTGACAGCGCGCCACCCGCGTCAGATACCCAGCGCGTGACCGAACTGCACCGCCTGCTCCATCACCATGCCCATCGTTACTACGTGCTGGATGCGCCCGAGATTCCCGATGCCGAGTACGACCGACTGTTTCAGGCATTGCAGGCCCTTGAGGCGGCGCACCCTGAGTTGCTTACGCAGGATTCACCCACGCAGCGGGTAGGGGCCAAGCCCTTGGCTCAGTTCGAGCCCGTGCGGCACCAATTGCCCATGCTCAGCATCCGCACTGAGACCGACACCGAGGCCAGTGGTGCCGCCAACTTTGATGCTCGCGTTCGGCGTGAGCTGGGTTTAACAGAGGTCGATCCGCCCGTTGAGTACGTTGCCGAACTCAAGTTCGATGGCTTAGCCATCAGCTTGCGCTATGAGCACGGCGTGCTGGTTCAAGCGGCGACGCGGGGGGATGGCGAGCAGGGTGAAAACGTGACGCAAAACGTGCGCACGATTGGGCAAATTCCATTGAGATTGACCCCCGCGCCGGCCACTTCGTGTGCTTCGCTGCCCTCAGTGCTCGAAGTTCGTGGCGAGGTCTATATGCGGCGAGACGACTTTGAAAAGCTCAACGAACACCAGAGAGAAAAGGGCGAAAAAACGTTTGTTAACCCGCGCAATGCTGCTGCCGGGGCCATCCGCCAGTTGGACCCGTCCATCACCGCCCAGCGCCCCTTGAGTTTTTTTGTGTA
>CANCAO010000314.1 GCA_947374105.1 Comamonadaceae bacterium
ACGGCCACCTGGATGGGCATGAACATGGCAGGGATTTGCCCACCGAGCAAGTCATTGAAGGCGGGGGCCGAACCCTTGTAGGCGACGTGTTCCAGCGACACGCCGACAGATTGCTTGAGCAACTCCATGAACAAATGATGGTGCGTGCCATTGCCGGGGGACGCGTAAAACAAGCCAGGTTTGGACTTGGCCCAAGCAATGAATTCACTCAGGTTTTTAGCAGGCACATCCTTGTGCACCACCATCACAAACGACGACGAACACACCTGCGTGATGGGTGTGAAACCGTTGATCACATCAAAGTCAACCGATTTGTAAAACAACGGCAAGGTCACCGTGGTGGCGGGCACGATCAGCAGCGTGCCGGGGTCGCTGGACTTGGCCACAAAGTCCATGCCGATCATGCCGGAGGCACCGGCCTTGTTCTCCACGATGTAGCCCACGTCCAGTTTGGCCTGCATGACCGGGCCAATTGCCCGCGCGATCAAATCCGGCGTGGTGCCAGGCGTGAGAGGCACCACCATGCGCAGCAGCTTGGGCTGGGCCTGTGCGACGCCCATGCTGGCCAGCCCGACAGCACCTGATGCAGCCAAGAGTGTTCTGCGATTGATGGTCATGGGGCTTGCTCCGTGTTGAGAGGTTGCTGTAGGGTTTAAGCCAGCTTCTCAGCCTCAAGTTTTTTCAGCATCTTGTTGCGCACCAAATTCCAGAAACGCCCGTAGTCTTGCCACACCACGTTGGCAGCTACTTCCTGGTCGTCCATGAAGGTGATTTCACCGCTCGGGCCAGCCAGCATTTCGGCTTGGTATTGCATTCGCGCGTTTTGCTCCAGGTACACGCTGCGGCCCACGGCCACTTGCAGGCTCTCACCCACCACAACAGCGCCGTGGCCGCGCATCAAGGCCGCTGGGTGACCGGCCAAGGTTTTGGCCAGCGACGCGCCCAAGTAGGTGTCGCGCACCAGCATATCGCTACCCGGCAAAGCGTCGCGGATTTCCCAGTTGGGCACGCCCAAGCCGATGAAGGCCGACATGTGGAAGATGGGGCGCAACGACGTGTTGGTGCAGCAAACGGGATGACCGAAGGCGAGTGGTTGTGCACCACGGCCATCACTTCGGGGCGCGCCTTGTACACCTCACCGTGGATGAAGCGCTCGTTCACCGGGTGACGGCCCTGCGCGTCGATGGGTTGGCTCTCCATGTCGAACTCCATCATGTCGGTCTCTAGTACCAACTCGGGCGGGGCCGAGCGCGCCATCCAGAAACGATTGGGGTTGACCGGGCAGCGCACGCTGATGTGCCCGTAGGCGTCAATGATGCCGTGCTCGGCCAGCAGGCGATAGGCGATGACCAAGTCTTGAAACAAACTGGCGTGGTTTGGGCTCATAAGGGTGCTCCTGAAAATTTAAAGTTTTAAATTGAAATTACTCGACTACGATCTTGCCGCGCGTCACTACCTGAGTCCAAAGCTTGATCTCTTTGCGCAGCAAGGCGTCAAAACGCTCGGGCTTGCCGCCTGCTGGGTCCACGCTTTGCTTGGCCATGGCTTCTTTCACCTCGGGCAGCATGAGCAATTGGTTGATTTCTGCGTTCATCTTGGCGACGATGGCAGGTGGCGTGCCCGCCGGGGCCAGCATGCCATACCAAGTCTCGACCAGCATATTGGGGTAGCCAGACTCGACGAAGGTAGGCACTTGTGGGAAAGCCGAAGCGCGCTCCGAACCCATCACCGCTAGAATGCGCAGCTTGCCGCTTTGCGCCAGCACCGAGGCGCTTTGCAGCGACACCACGCTGGCCTGCACATGGCCCGCCACCACATCATTGAGCGCGCCCGCACTGCCCTTGTAAGTCACGTGAACGATGTTGGTTCCGGTCTCTTGCTTGAACAGCTCCATGGCCAGGTGCTGTGAGCCGCCTGAACCGGGCGAGGCGTAGTTCAAAACGCCAGGCTGTTTTTTGAGTTGCTCGACAAACTCGCGCACGTTGTTGGCGGGGAATTTGGGGTTGACAACGAGAGTCATCGCGCTGGTGCCCAACAAGGCCACCGGGGCAAAGCTCTTGAGTGGATCGAAGGGCAGCTTGGGGTTGGTGGCCGCAATCGTGCCAAAAGAGGTCGCAATGAAGCCGAAAGTGTAGCCATCGGGCGCGGCTTTGGCCACGGCCTCAGTGCCTATGGTGCCACTTGCACCGGCCTTGTTTTCCACTACCACCGGCACGTTCCAGCGCTGCGAAATGCGCACGCCCAGCAGGCGTGCCAGCATGTCACCCGTGGTGCCGGGGGTGTAGGGAACGATGAACTGGATGGGACGTGTGGGGTAGTCTTGGGTTTGCGCGCTTGCGGGTTGGACAAATGCGCACGCCAAACCAACAACAACGATGAATGTCAACCATGTGATAGAGCCGTTCGTCCTGAGCTTGTCGAAGGACTTGCAAGGCTTCGACAAGCTCAGCCCGAACGGAGTTATTTCTAATATGCGCCTTGTATCCATGGTCAATGCCCAGTCGCCGTGGCTGCGATGTATGCCGCATCTTCAGGCACTTGCATCCCGCGCCATACGATGTGCATGTCGGGGCGCAACAGGATCAAATCGAAACCATAGAGGTCACGGGCGATCTGATCGGGCACGTTGAGCACCATCAAAGGCGCACCCAGGGCGTCGATGGCTTGCTCCAGCTTTGTGGTGTCTGCTGCCGTTTTGCCGAGCTTGAGCAGCGTGTAGCGGTCAATCGGCAGCTTGTCTTGCAAAGCGCTGCCGTCGTTGAGCCAGACGTGCGGCAGGCGCGCGCCGGGCCAGGTGCTGGGCACGTATTCGCGGAACAAATGCTCTGGCCCACCGGGGATGTCCATGATGATGGGCGAATCAACATAGCGGTAGCCCATCTCGGCCCCGGTCATCTCATTGGTCTTGCGCTGCTCCACGTTGGCGACGCTGGCCAGCGTCTCACGGTTTTGCTTGCCCTCGGGCGTATTTTCGGTGATGTTGGCGCGGTACATGGAACGCCACTTGCGCCGTCCAATCGACGCATAACGCGACGCACCGACGTTGCGGTCCCCCACCTGACGGCGCTCATGCGAGTAAGACCCCAGCAGGTTCTCACCGCCCCAGCCCTGCAGCGTGCCGGCCAGCTTCCACGACAGGTCAAACGCATCGCCCACGCCAGTGTTCATGCCCAGGCCACCGGTGGGGATGACGAGGTGCGCCGCGTCCCCGGCGAGGAACACGCGCTGCTCGCGGTAGCGGTCGGCCAGCAACAGGTTTTGCCGCCA
>CANCAO010000315.1 GCA_947374105.1 Comamonadaceae bacterium
CAGACAAGAGTGCCAGCAACATACCTGCCACTATAAAAACCATAGCTGCCTGTGGTTTATTTGATTGGGTTTCAGGCCTTTTTCGTTCAGAAATCAACAGCAATAGCAAGCCGCAGATGACGGCAACCCAAGTTTGCGCGGTAAACAGCTTAGCCGCCATCGTGCCCGCCATGGCAGGACTGGGGAGATGGGCGAACAACAAGGGCACGACGAGCAAACCCACAGCGCTCATGCTGCCCCACCACATTGCAGCAATCCACAACGGGAACTGCGCAATGACACGCCCGCCCCACGTGAGTTGTGTCATGCCTTAGAGGTAGCTAACCGAGATAATTTCATACTCTTTCAAGCCACCCGGTGCTTGCACCACCGCCACATCGCCCTCTTCCTTGCCGATCAAGGCGCGCGCGATGGGTGAGCTGATGTTGATCAGACCCAACTTCAAGTCCGCCTCATCTTCACCCACGATTTGGTAGGTAACACGGTCGCCAATTGCTTCGTCTTCCAACTCCACCGTCGCACCAAACACCACGCGGCCACCGGCATCCAGTACGCTGGGGTCAATGATCTGAGCTGCTGAGAGCTTGCCCTCCACCTCTTGAATGCGGCCTTCGATGAAGCCTTGGCGATCTTTGGCGGCGTCGTATTCGGCGTTCTCGCTCAAGTCACCCTGGGCACGCGCTTCGGCAATGGCGTTGATCACCCAAGGGCGCTCCACCGTCTTGAGTTTGTGCAATTCAGCTTTAAGTTTTTCAGCGCCGCGTTTGGTAATGGGGATGGTGGCCATATTAATTTTCGAGTTGAGCGTGGAGTTCCTGGATCGAATTAACGTCCAGATTATCCATGTGCTTCATGCCTTGCACGGCGGCTTCGGCACCGGCGATGGTGGTAAAGGTCGTCACACGACCCAGTAGCGCTGAGGTGCGGATGTAGCGCGAATCAGCAATCGCATTGCGTCGTTCCTCAACAGTATTGATGACCAGCGAGATTTCTGCGTTCTTGATCATGTCCACGATGTTGGGACGACCCTCGGCCACCTTATTGACCACCTCACATGACAAGCCTGCAGCCTGCATGAAAGCTGCCGTGCCTTTGGTGGCAACGATCGTGAAGCCCTGCGCCAGCAAATCGCGCGCCACACCCAAGGCACGCGGCTTATCACTTTGCTTGACGGAGAGAAAGACGTGCCCTGTGGATTCCCCATTTGCCGTGAACGGCCGGGGCAGCTTGGTACCTGCACCAAGCTGCGACTTGACGAAGGCTTCACCAAAGGTCTTGCCCACGCCCATCACCTCTCCGGTGGACTTCATCTCGGGGCCAAGAATCGTGTCAACCCCAGGAAACTTCACGAAAGGGAAAACGGCCTCTTTCACGCTGAAATAAGGCGGTGTGACTTCTTGGGTGATGCCTTGCGAAGCCAGCGTCTGGCCCGCCATGCAGCGCGCTGCCACCTTGGCCAGTTGGATACCGGTGGCCTTGGAGACGAAAGGCACGGTGCGGCTGGCGCGCGGGTTCACCTCCAGCACATAAATCACATCCTTGCCATCAACATGTTGAATGGCGAACTGCACGTTCATCAGGCCCACCACGTTCAAGGCGCTGGCCATGGCGGCAGTTTGCCGCTTGATCTCGTTTACGGTCTCGGCAGACAGGCTGTACGGTGGCAGCGAACAGGCGGAGTCACCACTGTGGACACCGGCTTGCTCGATGTGCTCCATCACGCCGCCGATAAAGGTTTTGCCTTCGGGGTCGCGAATGCAATCCACATCGCACTCTATGGCGTCGTTCAAAAATCGATCCAGCAGCACGGGCGAGTCATGGCTCACCTTGACGGCCTCGCGCATGTAGCGTTCCAGGTCACGCTGCTCGTGCACGATCTCCATGGCACGACCACCCAGCACGTAGCTGGGGCGAACGACCAGCGGGTAACCCAGGGTTGAGGCCTTTTCCAGCGCCTCGGGTTCGGTGCGAGCCGTCGCATTCGGTGGTTGTTTCAGACCCAGTTCACGCAGCAGCGCGGAGAAGCGCTCACGGTCTTCAGCCGCGTCGATCATGTCGGGGCTGGTGCCGATGATGGGCACGCCTTCCGCTTCCAAGCCCAGCGCCAGCTTCAACGGTGTTTGGCCGCCATACTGGACGATCACACCCAGCGGCTTTTCCTTGTCCACAATCTCCAGCACGTCTTCCAGCGTCAGCGGCTCGAAATACAGTCGATCTGAGGTGTCGTAGTCGGTGGAGACGGTCTCGGGGTTGCAGTTGACCATGATGGTCTCGTAACCATCCTCGCGCATGGCGAGCGCGGCGTGCACGCAGCAGTAGTCAAACTCGATGCCCTGGCCGATGCGGTTGGGGCCACCGCCCAGCACCATGATTTTTTTGTTGTTGGTCGGCTCGGCCTCACATTCGTCCTCATAGGTCGAGTACATGTAGGCGGTGTTGGTGGCGAACTCGGCAGCGCAGGTGTCCACGCGCTTGTACACCGGGCGCACATTGAGCGCGCGGCGGGCATCGCGCACCGCTTTTTCAGGCGTCTTGAGCAACTTGGCCAAGCGGCGATCAGAGAAGCCTTTTTTCTTCAAGCTGCGCAGCGTGTCAGCGTCCAGCGATGCCAGTGCACCCTCGCCTTTGGTGTCGGCAAGTTGATCCAACTCCAACTCAATTTTCACGATCTCTTCGATCTGGATCAAAAACCATTTGTCGATTTTGGTCAGGTCGTGCACTTCATCCAATGACATGCCCAAGGCAAACGCGTCGCCCACGTACCAGATGCGATCCGGGCCGGGCTCGCCCAGTTCCTTCTCAATCACTTCACGGTCTTTGGTTTTCTCATTCATGCCGTCCACGCCGACCTCCAAGCCGCGCAGGGCTTTCTGGAACGACTCCTGGAAGGTGCGACCCATGGCCATGACCTCACCCACCGACTTCATCTGTGTCGTCAATCGGCTGTCAGCGGTGGGGAATTTCTCGAACGCAAAACGTGGAATTTTGGTGACCACGTAGTCGATGCTGGGCTCAAACGACGCGGGCGTGGCGCCGCCCGTGATGTCGTTGCGCAATTCGTCCAGCGTGAAACCCACGGCCAGTTTGGCGGCCACTTTGGCAATCGGAAAGCCGGTGGCTTTGGAGGCCAGTGCCGATGAGCGAGAAACGCGCGGGTTCATCTCGATCACGACCATGCGGCCATCTTTCGGATTGATCGAGAACTGCTCGTGGGAGCCCCCCGTATCCACACCAATCTCACGCAGCACCGCCA
>CANCAO010000316.1 GCA_947374105.1 Comamonadaceae bacterium
GCGCTGTTTTTGGCGTCCACCTGCCGTGCGCCGAGGAAAAAACCATCCTCGCAGGCCAAACCCACACGCTTGCCGCTGATGTGCAGCAGCCAAGTCACCAGCCGCGCAATGCGGGTGGTGTGCTGTGTGCCGGTGATGCCCACCACGGGTATACGGCCTTCGTTCGCGTCGGGGAACAAATGCGCCACAATTGCCGCGCCCACCGGGCGGGCTTGGCCCTCGGCTGGTTTGAGATGCATGAGCAGCCCCGGCCCGGCATTGACCTCGATGATAGCGCCGCCCTGCGATTTGAGCGGGCGTGAAATGTCCTCAACCACCAGGTCAATACCGGCGATGTCCAGCCCGACCACTCGTGCGGCCAGTGCGGCAGCCGCAGCCACCTCGGGGTGTACTTGGTCGGTCACGTCGTAGGCCAGATCGCCATTGCGTTTGATCAGCACGAGCTGATCAACAGCCGGGATGGCGTCGGCATTCAAGCCTTGGCGTGTCAACTCCAGTTGCGTGACGGGTTCGTTTTCAAGGATGACGGGCTCTAGCGGGAACTCTTACTCGGAGCCGCAACGCGGGTCGCTGTTGATTTGGGTCTCAATCAACTGGCGCACGCTGTGGGTTCCGTCGCCGGTGACAGTCAAAGTCTTGCCACGGGTGGCTGCCACTACTTTACGCCCCACCACCAAGAGGCGGTGGGCGTTGCCCCGGATGAATTTTTCCACCAGCACGCCGCTGCCTTCTTCACGGGCTGCCGTGTAGGCTTGCTCGATGTCGGACTGGGTACTCAGATCAGTGAAGACGCCCCGGCCATGGTTGGCGTCGGTGGGTTTGACGACGACCGGCAGGCCGATGTCTTGTGCGGTTTCCCAGGCCTGGGCGGCACTGCTGACTTCCTCGCCCTCGGGCACGGGCACACCGCAGGATTGCAGCAGGCTTTTGGTCAAGTGTTTGTCGCTGGCGATGGACTCGGAGATAGCGCTGGTCTGGTCGGTCACTGCCGTCCAGATGCGGCGCTGGTTGACGCCATGGCCCAGTTGCACCAGGTTGCCATCGGTCAGGCGAATGTGGGGAATGCGCCGATCAATGGCTGCGTCCACAATGTGCGCGGTGCTGGGACCTAGACAGCGTTGGTCCACCAGTTCACGCAAGCGGGCCACTGTTGCGGCCACATCGTGCGGGCGGCCTTCAATCGCGTCCAGCAGCAGCACGCGAGCGGCTTCTAGCGCTGCACGACCGACTTGCTCCTCACGTGTGCGAAAAGCCACCTTGTACACCCCGCGTTGCGGTGTCTCACGCGCCTTGCCAAAACCAGTGGGCATGCCCGCCAGGCTTTGCAGCTCCAGCGTGACGTGTTCCAGGATGTGGGCGGCCCAGGTGCCTTCCCGCAGGCGCTCCAAAAAACCGCCGGGTTGACCCACGCCGCAGCGGTGTTCGGCCAAACTCGGCAAAAGGGCGGTTAAACGCTCGTAAAATCCGGGGATGGTGTTGGAGGGGTGATCTTCCAGATCCCCAATGTCCACCCAGGCCTCGATCACAGAGCGGTAGGTCCAGATGTTGGGGCCAGGCAGGTAAGTAACCCGCAGGAATTGAATATTTTTCTTTGTCATGTATCTAAACAGGTCTGACCCGAACTGAAACCTCTGGACTTCATGAATAACGAAACCGCAGTGCCTGAGAGCTCAATTCTCAACGATATTCCGACCGATTGGCACCCGGAGATTCAAACACAGCTTGAACCTTTGGAAAACGTTCAAGCCGTGCTGGAGGTTGACCTTGACGGAAAACTTAGATTTCTCAAAGGCTTGGTGGTGGTCACAGATCAGCGCTTGCTCAGCCGCGCGCCCGGCGAAACCACGTGGCGCGCCTGGGGTTTTCAGGCAGATCGGGTCTTGCTGCACCACGACCACGCGGGCGTGGGCCACCTGGAGTTGCGCGATGCGCACAGCCTGCTGGCCAGTTGGCGGTTTACGCTGGGACAAAACCTGTTCGCCATTCGCTTGCTAGAGCAGTTCCGTTTGCATTCTGACAGCCACCTCAGCGGCCAGCCGGTGGTGTTGGCTCAAGGTCTTTTTTGTCCCAGTTGCAAAGCACCGCTGGAGCCTGATGAAGACGAGTGCCCAGTGTGCGCCAAAGTGCTGCACACACCGCCATCCACCTCCAACCTGCTGCGGCTGTGGCGCTTTGCACGCCCCTACAAAGGCCAGTTGCTGGCCGGCTTTGTGCTGACCCTGCTGGGCACGGCGGCCAGTTTGGTGGCCCCCTATCTGACCATGCCATTGATGGACGAGGTACTCATTCCCTACCAAAACGGCCAAAAGATCGACCCCAGCTTGGTGGCGCTCTACCTCTCGGGCCTGTTTGGCTCGGCCCTGGTGGCTTGGGGTTTGACTTGGGCCAAAACCTACATTCTGGCGCTGGTGTCGGAGCGCATCGGCTCGGATCTGCGCACCGCTACCTACGACCACATGCTGCACCTCTCTCTGGAGTACTTTGGCGGCAAGCGCACGGGCGATTTGATGTCACGCATCGGCAGTGAGAGCGACCGCATCTGCGTGTTCTTGTCCCTGCACCTGCTGGACTTCGCCACCGACGTGCTGATGCTGATCATGACGGCGGCCATTCTGTTCTCCATCAATCCTTGGTTGGCGCTGGTCACGCTGGTGCCGCTGCCTTTTATCGTGTGGATGATCCATGCGGTGCGCTTTCGCCTGCAAACCGGGTTTGAGAAGATTGACCGCGTTTGGTCAGAAGTCACCAGCGTGCTGGCCGACACCATCCCTGGTGTGCGCGTGGTCAAAGCCTTTGCGCAAGAAAGACGCGAGTCAGCCCGCTTCAAAGAGGCTAACCGTCACAACTTGATCGTCAACGACCGCATCAACAAAATCTGGTCGCTGTTTTCACCCAGCATCTCCTTCCTCACCGAAGTGGGCTTGCTGGTGGTCTGGGCATTTGGCGTGTGGCTGATCTCCAAGGGCGACATCAGCGTGGGTGTGCTCACCGCGTTTCTGGCCTACATCAGCCGCTTTTATGGGCGGCTTGATTCGATGAGCCGCATCGTTTCCTGGACAGAGAAATCAGCCTCGGCCGCCAAGCGAATTTTTGACATTCTGGATCACGTCTCCAGCGTGCCTGAGCCCACCAAGCCCGTGCCGCTGGGCAAGGTCGAGGGTCGTATTGAGGTGCGCGATGTGGGCTTTCGCTACGGCAACCGCGAGGTCAATCGGGGCATCAACCTGAACATCGAACCGGGCCAGATGATTGG
>CANCAO010000317.1 GCA_947374105.1 Comamonadaceae bacterium
ATCAGCCAGTTCCTCTACAGCAAGGCCGCAGACGGTAAAACACCAGCGACCGCAACCGGCAAGAGTGGCAAATGAGCGCCCGATTTTTCGGGAGGGACTGGATTGAATCCGGCTGGGCCAATCGCCTGTGCTTGCTTGCATTGCTGCTCTGCTTGGGACTGACGGGTTGTGCCACCGGCCCCAACGCCAATCCCGCTGACCCGTTGGAACCCTTCAACCGCAGCATGTTCAAGTTCAACGACGCGGTGGATCAAGCCGTGCTCAAACCCGTGGCCACGGTTTATCAGGACGTGACGCCGAAATTGGTTCGTAAGGGTATAGGGAATTTTTTCGGAAATTTGGTCGATGCCTGGTCTTTCGTCAACAATGTTTTGCAACTCAAGGCAGAAGCCGCGGCCAGTAGTCTGATGCGGGTGAGCTTCAACACAATTTTCGGTTTGGGTGGTATTTTGGATGTCGCCACTGAATTGAAATTGGAACGATTCACTGAAGATTTTGGGCAGACCTTGGGCCACTGGGGCGTGGGTGCCGGGCCCTACGTTGTCTTGCCACTGCTGGGCCCCACCACCCTGCGGGACACGGTGGCATTGCCGGTGGACTTCAAGGGAGATGCGGTGACACAGGTCAATGACATCCCCGTGCGCAATACACTTTTAGCTACACGTTTGGTGGACCAACGTGCGGTCTTCCTCGGCGCTGAATCGGTGATTGAGGAAGGAGCGTTGGACAAATACTCGTTCATCAGGGATTCGTTTCTGCAACGCCGCCGCAACATGGTTTTCGATGGTGATCCGCCGGATGAAGAGTCGCCTGAAGAGGCTGAACAGGTTGCGTCACCCTCCAAGTAAGGTGGTCACAGACTTCAATTGACCCTTGAGGTCAGCGGCATAGGGGTGGCTCGCGTTATAGGCCCCATGGACTTGGTTTTATTTGAAGGAGTTTTGCATGTTTCGTCGATCACTTAATCGCTTGTTGGCGGTTCTGGCTGTTAGTACCTTGGCTTGGGGAGTTACTTCGGTTTTTGCAGCCGATGAAGCCCCCGACACCATGATTCAGCGCTTGTCTACCGACGTGCTCAACACCATCAAGGCCGATAAAACCTTGCAGTCGGGCAATTTGGCGCGCATTGTCACGCTGGTGGACAGCAAGATCATGCCCAGCGTGAACTTCCAGCGCATGACGGCCTCAGCCGTTGGCCCAAACTGGCGCAAGGCCACACCTGAGCAGCAAAAGCGGCTGCAAGAGGAATTCAAAATTTTGCTGGTTCGCACCTATGCCGGCTCTTTGTCGCAAATCAGCGATCAGGTGGTGGAGATGAAGCCCTTGCGCGGCTCATCAGAAGACAAAGAGATCATTGTTCGCTCGGAAGTCAAAGGTCGTGGCGACCCGATTCAACTTGATTACCGCCTGGAGAAAACGCCGGGCGAAGGCGCGGGCTGGAAGATCTACAACCTGAACGTGTTGGGCGTCTGGTTGGTGGAAACCTACCGCAGTCAGTTTTCTCAGGAAATCAATGCCAGCGGCATTGACGGCCTGATTACCTCGCTGGCTGATCGCAACAAAGCCAATGCCAAAAAAGGTTGATTCATGTTTGTGCTGCCGTCCGAATTGACCCATACCCAAGCACGTGCTTGTTTGCAGATGCTGGTGCAGGGTTTGCGTCAGCATAAGTCGTCGCCGGAGGTTGTCGTAGACGCTAGCGCGCTACAGCATTTTGATTCTTCCGCCCTGGCGGTCTTGCTGGAAATTAGACGTGAATGTCTCGCAATGGGCCAGTATTTTTCGATTAAAGGTCTTGCACCCAAGCTGGCTGCTCTGGCTGCCTTATATGGCATTGCCGAGCTATTGCCCGCTGCATGATTCGAATCAGTTGGTGGCAGAGCTTGTTCGCTTCGCGTAACGGCGGTCTGTCCCACAAGTCTTTAGAATAGCGGCCTCACATGCCTGCCATCTCCTTTCAGTCCGTCTCCAAAAACTATCCTTCGCCGCGTGGCCCCAAAGGGACTACGTTTGCGGCGCTGGATGGTGTGCGTTTTGATATTGAAGAAGGTGAGTTCTTTGGTCTCCTGGGCCCCAATGGGGCCGGCAAGACGACCCTGATCAGCATTCTGGCAGGGCTGACGCGCGCCAGTGCCGGACAGGTCAAAGTGCTGGGCAGTGACGTACAAGTTGATTACGCCCAGGCGCGTAAAAAATTGGGCGTGGTACCGCAAGAGCTGGTGTTCGACCCTTTCTTCAATGTGCGGGAAGCCTTGCGTATTCAGTCTGGCTATTTCGGTATCAAAAACAACGACGACTGGATTGATGAATTGCTGGACAGCCTGGGCTTGACCGACAAGGTCGACGCCAATATGCGTCAACTCTCCGGCGGGATGAAGCGCCGCGTGCTGGTGGCGCAGGCCTTGGTGCACAAGCCCCCAGTCATTGTGCTGGACGAGCCCACGGCCGGTGTTGATGTGGAGTTGCGACAGACACTGTGGCATTTCGTTGCCAAGCTCAACAAGCAGGGCCATACCGTGCTCTTGACCACGCATTACCTGGAAGAGGCCGAGGCCTTGTGCGGCCGTATTGCCATGCTTAAGTCGGGCCGTGTGGTGGCGCTGGAGCGCACCAGTGAGTTGCTCAAGGCTGCGTCCAGCCATGTGTTGCGACTCAAGCTCGATGGTGAATTGCCCGCAGCCTTGGCGGCCAAGGCGCGAGTCACGGGGCGCTTCGTGCAGTTCCCGACCCACAATGCCGAGGAGATTGAGAGCTACCTGGCTGCCATCCGGCAGGCTGGGCTTTTCGCTGAGGACGTGGAAATCAGCAAGGCGGATCTGGAAGACGTATTCCTCGCCGTGATGGGGCAGCAAGCATGACCGGTTGGCAAGCCCTGCTCTACAAAGAAACCTTGCGTTTCTGGAAAGTTGGCTTCCAGACCGTGGCCGCGCCGGTGCTGACCTCGGTGTTGTACCTGTTGATCTTCGGTCACGTGCTGGACAAACACGTCAAGGTCTATGATCAGGTGAGCTACACCGCTTTTTTAGTGCCCGGCCTCATTATGATGAGTGTTTTGCAAAATGCCTTTGCTAACAGTTCGTCTTCGCTGATCCAGAGCAAGATCATGGGGAATCTGGTGTTTTTGCTGCTCACCCCTTTGTCGCATTGGAACTGGTTTTTTGCCTATGTGGGCTCATCGGTGGCGCGCGGTTTGGTTGTGGGGGGCGGTGTGTTTGCGGTGACAGTCTGGTTCACTGAATTGAATTTTGTGGC
>CANCAO010000318.1 GCA_947374105.1 Comamonadaceae bacterium
GTCGCAACTCTACGGCATGGTCAACGCCATCCGTCTGAAGGAAAGTACTTACAAATCGGCGGGCTCGGTACACGCTTGCGCTCTGTTCCAAGCTGAGAACTTACTGACCTTTGTCGAAGACGTTGGCCGTCATAACGCCATCGACACCATAGCCGGGTGGATGTGGATGCAGACTCAAACCCCCACGCAGGGCTCGAGCATGACCGGCGCGGACAAGGTGTTCTACACCACAGGCCGCTTAACGAGCGAAATGGTCATCAAATCGGCCCAGATGGGTGTGCCCATTGTGGTCTCGCGCAGCGGCATCACACAGATGGGCCATGAGTTGGCGCAACGCATTGGACTTTGCACCATTGGCCGTGCGACGAACAAACATTTTTTTTGCTATAGCGGGCAAGATCGATTTGTGTTGCAGACGGAGTTGGCGGGGGCAAAGCTACGTCCAGCATAGTCAGCGGGTGCTGCGGTCTATCAAACTCGCCTGAAGGCAACCAGAAAACCTACTCCGCTTTGATCCCCTGCTGCGCAATCACCCGCCCCATCACGCCATAGTCCATCTGCATTCGCTTGGCCAGGCCTTCGGCGCTGGTGCCTGCGACTTGCCAGCCCTGCTGAAACAGTTTTTGCCGCACCTCGGGTGAACGGGCAATCTCACTGATCAGTGTTGACAGTCGCTCAACCACGGCGCGCGGCAGCGTTGCCGGGCCTGCAACCCCGTTCCATATCTCCAGCTGAAAATCACTCACACCCGCTTCGCTCAGGCTGGGTACCTCGGGCACCAAGCTGCTGCGACCCGCCGACGTGACGCCCATCGCTTTGACCTTGCCCGCACGTGCCTGCGTCATGGCCAGACCGGGCGGCAGCATCGAAAGTTGAATTTGTCCCCCCATCATGGCGGTGACCACCTGCGGGTAGCCAGGGTAGGGCACATGCACCGCGTTGATGCCCGTGCGGTTTTTGAGTAACTCCATGCCGATATGGCCCACCGTACCCACGCCGGGCGAGCCGTAGCTCCAGGTGGTGCCAGCCATGCGCGCTGCCGTCAAAAATTCGCCTAGAGAACTGCCTGGCGCACTGGCGGGTGCGGCCAGCACCAGCGGGGCCGTGCCAATCAGGCTGATGGGAGCCAAGTCTTTGGCCGGGTCAAAGGGGGTTTTGGGGTTGAGCAGTTTGGCAATGGTCAGGTTGCCGTTGATCATCACGCCAATGGTGTGCTGGCCGGTGGACTTGGCGACCAAGTCCGCAGCGATATTGCCGCCTGCGCCGGGTTTGTTTTCTACAATAACCGGTTGCCCCAGAGCTTTGGCCATCGGCTCTGCCAGGGTACGCGCTACCAGATCGGGTGACGTACCTGCTGGAAAGCCGACTAGGATTTTGAGCGGTTTAGTCGGCCAGGCGGGTGAATTTTTAGAGGTATTTTCGGCTGATGAGCCCGAGAATAGTGCGTAAGCAGCTATAAAAAAAATAGCAAATCGAAGCATCAACACCTCATTTAAGCGGGCAACAGGCTGGCATCAGACGTACTGTGCCAGCGCCGTCTTCATCTTCTTCATTGCCGCCACTTCAATTTGGCGAATCCGCTCAGCGCTCACGCCGTACTCAGCTGCCAGCTCGTGCAGCGTCATGCCGCCTGAGCTGTCGTCGTTCACCTTGAGCCAGCGCTCTTCCACGATGCGGCGGCTGCGCTCGTCCAGCACGTTCAGGGCGGCAGCCAAGCCGTCGGTGGCCAGCATGTCGCGCTGCTGTGCCTCCAGCAAGGCGGTAGGCTCGTGGCTGGCGTCGGTGAGGTAGGCAATGGGGCCAAAGGCATCTTCGCCGTCGTCTGATGGGCTGGGGTCCAGCATCACGTCTCCGCCCGAGAGCCGGGTTTCCATCTCGATCACGTCCTCGCGCTTGACCTTGAGCGTCTTGGCCATCTGGTCGATCTCGCTCTCGCTCAAGGTGTTGCGGTGGGTGTCGTTATCCGCCGCATCAGCCTTGAAACCCTGCTTCATGGAGCGAAGGTTGAAAAACAACTTGCGCTGCGACTTGGTGGTTGCCACCTTCACCATGCGCCAGTTTTTAAGGATGTACTCGTGAATTTCTGCCTTGATCCAATGCAGCGCATAGCTCACCAGACGCACGCCCTGATCAGGGTTGAACCGTTTGACCGCCTTCATCAGGCCCACATTGCCCTCCTGGATCAGATCACCATGTGGCAATCCATAACCCAGATATTGTCGTGAAACAGACACCACCAAACGCAAGTGAGAGAGCACTAACTTTCCTGCAGCATCAATATCATTGTGCTCACGAAACTGGCGTGAGAATTTCTGCTCCTCCTCAGGCGTGAGCAGGGGCAGACGGTGGGCAGCACTGATATAGGCGTTCAGGTCGCCCAGTGGTGGCACCAGGGACCAGGGGTTGGCAAGTGTCAGACCAGTACCAGGGGCAGCTGTTTGAACGTTCATTCCAAGACTCCTTTTGTCATTCATTTCTATGTTAGCACTCTCTTGGATCGAGTGCCAATTAATAAGTTCAATCATCAAAATAAACGAAAGCTCTAAGCGTCAATGGGGGTAGATGACCTGAATTAGTGCCTCTTTTTGGGCACTGCTAGGTCAACTTTCCTGAAAAACTGTCGAAATAGGCAGGAGAACCCGTTGCTCGATTAAGCGGGAATCTCTCACCTAACCAGGCAAAGACACACCATGAGCGCACTTCTGTCCCCTCGCGAATCCGAGTTTGATTTCGATTCAGACGATTTCGAGAAAATCCGCAAGCTCATTTACAAGCGTGCGGGCATTAATCTGAACGAAGGCAAGCACGCCATGGTGTACAGCCGCCTCTCCCGCCGCCTGCGTGACGTGGGTTATGACTCTTTTGGCGCCTACCTGCACGCGTTGGAGCACGCCAGCGGCGTGCAAGCTGAGCAGGAATGGCAGGAATTTGTCAACTGCCTCACCACCAATCTCACCTCCTTCTACCGTGAAGAGCACCACTTTCCCGTGCTGGCCTATGAGTTGGCCCGGCGCAAAGGTCAGCATCTGCGCCTGTGGTGTAACGCCGCTTCCACCGGGGAAGAGCCTTACTCCCTGGCCATCACCGTCACCGAAGCCCTGGGGGTCAACGCCGATGTGAAGATTTTGTGCACCGACATCGACACCAAAGTGCTCGCCACCGCCGCGCGTGGTGTTTACGCTGCCGACTCACGCGGTTTGAACGACGAGCGCATGCGCCGCAACTTCCTGCGCGGCAGTGGGGCCAAC
>CANCAO010000319.1 GCA_947374105.1 Comamonadaceae bacterium
ATGCGGCGAGACGACTTTGAAAAGCTCAACGAACACCAGAGAGAAAAGGGCGAAAAAACGTTTGTTAACCCGCGCAATGCTGCTGCCGGGGCCATCCGCCAGTTGGACCCGTCCATCACCGCCCAGCGCCCCTTGAGTTTTTTTGTGTACGGCCTGGGCGAGATCACACCGGTGGCGCAAGGCGGGCCAAAGTTTGAGACGCACTTCGAGCTTCTTCAATCCTTAAAATCATGGGGATTTCCGCTTGCAGACCAATTGGAGTGTGCACAAGGCGCTACTGAATTAATAGCATTTCATGCCCGAATGGGGCAATTGCGCGACAGCTTGCCCTTTGACATTGATGGTGTTGTTTACAAAGTCAACAGCTTGGCCTTGCAACAGAAACTCGGTTTTGTGACCCGTGAGCCACGCTGGGCCGTGGCGCACAAGTACCCGGCGCAAGAGCAGCTCACCACCGTGCTGGCGATTGACGTGCAAGTGGGCCGCACCGGCAAGCTCACCCCCGTGGCCAAGCTCGCGCCCGTGTTTGTGGGCGGTGTGACTGTGACCAACGCCACGCTGCACAACGAGGATGAGGCGCGGCGAAAAGACGTGCGGGTGGGCGACACCGTCATCGTGCGACGGGCGGGGGATGTGATCCCT
Source organism: Comamonadaceae bacterium (assembly GCA_947374105.1). GTDB lineage: Bacteria > Pseudomonadota > Gammaproteobacteria > Burkholderiales > Burkholderiaceae_C > CANCDA01. The sequence continues at coordinate 643 of CANCAO010000319.1, forward strand.
GAGATTGTGGGCGTCGTTCTCACCCCATCCGCTGACCCTGAGCCTGTCGAAGGGCTTCGACAAGCTCAGCCCGAACGGGAAAAGGAACGGGGGTCTGTTTTCACCATGCCCCGCATTTGCCCCGTGTGCGGCAGTGCCGCCGTGCGTGAAGAAGGCGAAGCCGATTACCGTTGCACGGGTGGGCTGTTTTGCAGCGCCCAGCGCAAGGAAGCCATTCTGCACTTCGCCCACCGCCGTGCGGTGGAGGTAGAGGGGCTGGGCGACAAGCTGGTGGAGCAACTGGTGGATGCGGGCATCGTCAAGACGCTGCCAGACCTGTACCGCTTAGACCTGACTGCACTCGCTAATTTAGACCGAATGGCCGAGAAGTCAGCACAAAATCTGCATGAGGCGCTACAAAAATCGAAGCAAACCACATTGCCACGTTTTCTTTTTGGCCTGGGTATTCGCCATGTGGGCGAGGCCACGGCCAAGGCGCTGGCCAGCCACTTTGGCAAGCTGGACGCCATCATGGGTGAGACGGCAGAGTCGGCGGCCAGCGTTGATCAACTGCTTGAAGTCGCAGACGTTGGTCCTATTGTGGCCGACAGCATCCACACGTTTTTCCAGCAGCCGCACAACCGCGAGGTGGTGAATGATTTGCGTCAAGCCGAACCCGAAGGTTGTGGCCTGCAGTGGCCTGAGGGCGAGCCTGCGCCCCGAACACAACTTCCTTTGACCGGTCAGACCTTTGTCATCACCGGCACGCTGCCCACCCTGAGCCGCGATCAGGCTAAAGATTTTCTGGAAGCGGCAGGGGCCAAGGTGGCGGGCTCGGTAAGCAAGAAAACCCACTTTCTGGTTGCAGGTAGTGAGGCGGGCAGCAAACTCGACAAGGCCAGGGAGTTGGGTATCGAGGTGCTGGACGAGGCTGCTTTGATGACTTTGCTGGCCTCGTTTGTGGGAGAGAAAACTTGACTGTGCGAGAGATTTTAAAAATGGGCGACCCGCGCTTGCTGCGAGTGGCCCAGCCCGTTACCGCGTTCGACTCGGATGAGCTGCATTTGCTCATTACCGATCTGCTTGACACCATGGCTGCGGCCAATGGTGCTGGGCTTGCGGCTCCACAGATCGGCGTTGATTTGCAAGTGGTCATTTTCGGCAGTGGTGAGTTCAACCCGCGCTACCCCGATGCGCCCACAGTACCTCGTACTGTGCTGTGTAACCCGGTCATCACACCGCTGACGGAAGATGGTCAATCTCTTGGCGCTTTTGAAGAGGAGCTGGGTTGGGAAGGCTGCCTGTCCGTGCCCGGCCTGCGCGCTATGGTGCCACGCTACGCCCATATCCATTACGCGGGATTCGATCAATACGGTGATCCGATAGAGCGCACAGTTAGCGGTTTTCACGCCCGTGTCGTGCAACATGAATGCGACCATTTGATCGGCAAGCTCTACCCGATGCGCGTGCGCGATTTCACTCAATTTGGTTTTACTAAGGTCTTGTTTCCGGGGCTCGATGCGGGCGTTGACGATTGAGTGTTGGCCCCAACTAATCAGGTTGACAAAGTTCGCAGCAACTCAGTTTCAATCTCAATCTGTGTTCGGTTGTTTTGCAGCGCAGCGCCGTCGATCAGAAAAGTGTCATCCACCCTTTCGCCCAGCGTGTTGATTTTTGCCAGTTGTAAATTGATGCCGTGGTGGGCCAGCACGCGTGCCACGTTGTAGAGCAAGCCAGCTTGGTCGCTGGCGGAGATGCTGAGCAGCCAGCGTTGACCCTTCTCATCCGGCTTGAGGCCCACACGCGGCACGATGGGGAAGCTCTTGACCCGACGTGATACCCGACCACGGCTAGGGGCGGGCAGAGGGCCATTCGCTCCAACAGCATGGGCCAGCTCGGTCTCGATCATGCTGGTGAGTTCTTGGTAGTGCTCGGGTTGGATTGATGTCACCACCTGAAACGTGTCCAGGGCATAGCCATTGAGGGCGGTGTGGATGCGGGCATCCAGAATGCTGTAGCCACCATGATCGAAGTAACCGCAAATGCGGGCAAACAGGTCGGTTTGATCTTTGGTGTAGACCAGAACTTGCAGACCTTCCCCGACCAGTGAACGACGTGCCCGAACGATAACTTTTTCGGTGCCGACTTCGCGCGAGAGTTGGCGGGTGTGCCAGGCGATGTCGGTTGCGTCGTGGCGCATGAAATAGCTCACGTCCAGTGTGGCCCAGAGTTTTTTCTGCGCTTCAAAGGGCTGTGAGTGCAGTGCCAGCATGATCATGGCTTCGCGTTTTCTCGCCTCTACTTCGGCGTCGGGCGATGGGGCGTGGCCTCCCAGCACGCGCAGGGTGTATCGGTACAAATCTTCCAGCAGCTTGCCTTTCCATGCGTTCCACACTTTGGGCGAGGTGCCCCGGATGTCGGCGACGGTTAGCAGATAGAGCGCAGTGAGGTAGCGCTCGTTGCCCACGCGCTGGGCAAAGGCAGCAATCACATCGGGGTCGCTGAGATCGGATTTTTGTGCGATACGACTCATGCTCAGGTGCTCTTGCACCAAAAACTCGATCAGTTTGGCATCTTCGCGATCAATGCTGTGTTGACGGCAAAAACGGCGCGCTTCACCCA
>CANCAO010000320.1 GCA_947374105.1 Comamonadaceae bacterium
ATGCGCCGCGCCAATAAAAATCTGAAGCGCTCCCTAGTTGCTCTATTTTTAATAGCTGCTTACGCTTGCTCTGCGTGGTCTGCAGCTGAAAAACAGTGTGAAAATCCGCTCTACCTGACCTTTGATACCGGCCACATGGGCATCGCGCCCTTTGTGGCTGAGGTGCTCCAGCGCCAGCAGGTGAAGGTCACCTTCTTCGCGGCCAATGAGCGCACGCAAGTGGGCAACGGCAGTTTGAGTCGGGACTGGGCTCCGTGGTGGAAGGCACGCGCTTTGGAGGGCCATGAATTTGCGTCCCACACCTACGACCATGCCTATTGGCGCGGGGATGTTCGTGGCGTGGAGCCCCAGTTCCGCATCCGACCCACGGCGGGCGCGCTGGCCGAGCGCGAGTTCACCTGGGACGCCAAAAAATACTGCGACAACATCGCTTACGCTGCCGAGCGTTTGCAAGACCACACGGGGCGCAAACCGCTGCCCTTGTTCCGCGCCCCGGGCGGTAAAACCTCGCCCAAGTTGCTGGCGGCGGCCAAGGCCTGCGGTTACGAGCATGTGGGCTGGGCTGCCGCAGGTTTTCTGGGCGACGAGTTGCCGAGCGAAAAATTCAGCAATCAGGCATTGTTGGACAAAGCCCTCAGGGACATTCGGGCGGGCGATATCCTGCTGGCACATTTGGGCATCTGGTCACGCAAAGATCCCTGGGCCCCCGCCGTGCTGGAGCCGTTGATTGTGGGCCTGAAGGCCAAAGGCTTTTGTTTCCAGACCCTGCGTGAGCACCCGGCTTACAAGGGCTGGATTGCGGCTCGAATACCTTAATACCTTAACGTCGGGATGCTGAGATGGACTGGTTTGTTGAGCCCTATGAGTTCGTGCAACAGTGGCTGTTTGAGTCCCTGATCCAACCACTGGCCTTTGCCATCGGCCTGGGAAACCGGCTGGAAGATGCCTATGACGCCACGGGCTGGTTACTGGTCGGGCTGCTTCAGTTGGGGGTGCTGGTGGCACTGATCGGGCCGCTCCAGCGCTGGCGTCCTGTGGAGGCCATCACCGACCGCCTGACGGTGCGCACTGACATGCTCTACACCGTGATTCACCGGCTCGGCCTGTTGCGTCTGGTTTTGTTTTTCACGCTCACGCCGTTGATGGATGATTTTTTGGGTGTGTTGCGTGTGGCCGGTTTGGGAACGTTTCACTTGGACGACGTGTGGCCAGGGGTGACCGATCAAGCGCTGGTGAGCCTGCTGATCTACTTGGTGGTGGTTGATTTTCTGGACTATTGGGTGCACCGAGGACAGCACCACTTTGAATGGTGGTGGCGCTTGCACGCGCTGCACCACGCACAACGTCAAATGACGATGTGGAGCGATAACCGCAACCACCTGCTGGACGATGTGATTCGTGATGTGATTTTGGTGCTGACAGCGCAACTCATCGGCATTGCGCCAGGCCAGTTTGTGGCCATCGTGGCCTTGACTCAGTTGAGTCAGAGCTTGCAACACGCCAATGTGCGCCTGTGGTTTGGGCCGGTGGGCGAGCGCTTGTGGATCAGTCCGCGCTTTCACCGGCTGCACCACAGTATTGGTATTGGGCATGAGTCACCCATCAAGTTGAAGGCCAGAGGACGTTTCGCCGCCGGGCCGTCCCAAGGCGAAACAGCCCCCTCGGGGGGCAGCGCAGTACGCGAAGCGACAAGCGTGGGGGTCACATTGGGAGGGCATAACTTTGGTGTTTTGTTGCCCTGGTGGGACATGCTGTTTGGCACGGTCAACTTTGAGCAGCGCTATGACCCCACCGGCGTGCGTGATCAGGTAGAGCCAGACGCACAAGGCCATGTGCGCGACTACGGGCGTGGTTTCTGGTCGCAACAATGGCAGGGCGCCTTGCGGCTGATGGGGCGGGCCTGACGTATCCTTGACGCCCAATGAACCTCTTTCTTGACTCTTTTTGGCGCGCGCTGGCTTATTGCGTGCATCCCCGTGTCATCGCCCTGTCCCTGCTGCCTTTGCTGCTCACGGTTGCGTTGTACGCGGCAGGCGTGTATTTTTTCTGGGAAAACGCGATTCAGGGTCTGCAATCCTGGTTGAGCGAATGGTCTTTGCTGGAGGGCTTGATGCGCTGGCTTCAGAGCATGGGGCTCAGTAATTTGCGCAATGTGGTGGGGCCCTTGCTGATGCTGCTGCTGAGCTTGCCCATCGTTATTTTGCTGGCGCTGCTCAGCGTGTCCTGGATGATGACGCCTGCCCTTGTGTCGCTGGTGTCGGAGCGGCGTTTCCCGCAACTGAAGCGCCAGCAGGGCGGCAGCTTTTGGCGCAGCGTGGGCTTGGGGCTGGGCTCTTCGGCGCTGGCGGCCCTTGCTCTGGTGGTGTCTATCCCGCTGTGGTTGATCCCTCCTTTGTTTTTGATTTTGCCGCCCTTGATCTGGGGCTGGCTGACCTACCGCGTCATGGGCTATGACGTGCTGGCCGAGCACGCCAGCCATGAGGAGCGCATGGCACTCATTCGACGTCATCGTGGCTGGTTGTTGGCCATTGGCGTGATCACCGGCTATTTGGGGGCTGCCCCCGGCCTGGTGTTTGCAGTCGGAGCCATGGCGGTGGTGATGGCCCCGTTGATGGTGCCTCTGGCGATCTGGATTTACACCCTGGTGTTTGCTTTTTCGGCGCTGTGGTTTGCCCACTTCTGCCTGGCGGCATTAACTGAACTACGTGACAAGAATAAGGATGACTCCCATGAGCATGACAAGCACCTCTCCCAAGCCTGATTTTGGCCTCATCATCGTTGGTGATGAGATTCTCTCTGGCAAACGGGCCGACAAACACCTGCCTAAAGTCATTGAGCTGTTGCATGAGCGCGGTTTGTCCCTGGCTTGGGCCGAGTACGTGGGGGATTCGCCAGAGCGCATCACGCAAACGCTCCAACGCGCTTTCGCCTCGGGGGATGTGGTGTTTTCCACGGGCGGTATTGGGGCCACACCGGACGACCACACCCGGCAATGTGCAGGCCGTGCGCTCGGGCGTGAATTGGCTTTGCATCCGCAGGCCGAGGCCTTGATCCGTGAACGCATGCAAGACACAGCGAAGGAGCAGGGCACGGTGTATGAGCCGGATCGGCCTGACAACATCCACCGCCTGAATATGGGCGTGTTTCCGGTGGGGGCGACCATCATTCCGAACCCCTACAACAAGATCGCGGGCTTCAGCTGTGACGGGGAACACGGGGGCGCTGTCCACTT
>CANCAO010000321.1 GCA_947374105.1 Comamonadaceae bacterium
GAGGCTCCTTAATTTGAACATCATGGGCCAGGAACAAATCTGCATTGACTGGTTTGTAGCTGTTTCTCTTCAGTAATTCAGCAGCAATCTCATCAGGACCAAAGTAATTGACTGTTTTGACAAGGCGGCCACTTTCCACAAAGGAGTCGTCATCGAGCAAATGCTGAATTGTATTTTTTGCAGCGTTAGAGACCCGTCCGCCGGTGTACACAATCCACAATTGAATGTGCTCAGCATTAGCCATCGCCGTTTCAATTGCGGCCTGCCGATTCAGAAAATTTTGATTGAACGAGCTGTATTCTTGCTGGGCGATGAGACGTATCCCGGCACAAAAAGCTTGCGCCTCGTCTTGATGAAACTCTTCACTTGCCTTCAGTTTTGCCTGCACCAAGTGGATCGTTTCAGTTTTTGAGTCGTAATAAAGTGCATCAATCCCGTTGTCGACGAAGTCATCCACGACTGCCCGAGCAGCAGTGCTAACGGAAACATTCAGCGCAGATTGCAGTAAGAAGGCACTTAGCGCGCGATTAACTTGTTTATCCGCGTTATCCACCGCAGATTTCTTGTTGGGCACCAGAGATGGGAGGTGCTTCACATACTGAGCTGCGAGTTCTCGTTTCAGAATTTCCTGATACTGCGGACTTAGAGGTGTCACTAAGCTATCTCCCATTGAATTTTGAATATGTTTTTTGTTATCGTGTCACGTGACAAGCGATCTTCCAAGTCATTGATAAAACTGCAAACGGGTGGATGCAGTCAGCGGCGCTGCCAGCGACTCGGTGAGTTTTATTTCAGTCTTGTATTTTGGGCAGATGATGGTGGGTTCGGTCATTTCGCAATCCTCTTTTTCGGGGCTGGGCTGGCCAACTGCCGCAAGGCACCCAACCCCACCAATGAACGCATTTGCGTGATGGCAATGGCATTGAGTTGCACCAGCCGGTCTTGGGCATCCAAGCCCTGGTGGATCAATACCGCGTTGATGCTTTCCAAATTGGACAGCACCACCAGTTGTTCCAGCGTGGCGGCATCGCGCATATTGCCGCTCTGGTCTGGGTTGGCTTGCCGCCACTGGGCGGCGGTAATGCCAAACAGGGCGACGTTGAGCAAGTCGGCTTCACTGGCGTAGATGATGCCGGTCTGTACTGGCGTGATGCGCGGCGGGATCAGGCGCTCTTTGATGGCGTCGGTGTGGATCTTGTAATTGACCTTGGACAAGGTGCGCTGAAAGTTCCACTCCAGCGAGGTAGCGCGGGATTCTTCGTCTTTTAGCCGCTGGAATTCCTTGATGAGGTAGAGCTTGAACTCGGGGCTGAGCCAGGAGCCGAATTCAAATGCAATATCTTTGTGGGCAAAAGTGCCGCCGTACCGGCCTGCCCTGGCATGCAAGCCGATGGCGTCGGTTGCATCTGCCCATTTTTTTGCCGATAGGAAAAAGCTGTTGCGACCGGCTTCATTTCTAATTCCCTCGAATTCGAGGGAATTAAAACCTGGATTGTTGAGCTGCTCCCATACACCAAGAAACAACACGGTGTCTTTGTTTTTGAGCCACTGCTCTATAAGTGCACTACCGCCGTCGAAGTGCTTCACCATATCTGTCAGTGAGATGTAGTCCTGATCGTGGTGGGTTGCAACGGTAACCGCAGATCCCTTGACGTTGATGATGCGGTTCTTCATTGAAGGCTCCATTGAATCGTGAATACGGCGGTGGTCTGCATCTTTCGGTCAAGCCTGGATTCCAGCGCTTCAATCAGCTTGTTGCGCTGCCCGTCAATCTCATCCTGTCGGTCAAATATTTTTCGGCGCAACTGGTTGCGCTTGTCTTCCAGTTCGCGCTGGCCCTTTTGCCAATGCAGCTTTTCTTCCAGCGTGGCGGCCACGGTGGCGGTGCGGCGCACGTCTTTGATTTCGCGGTCCAGATCTTTCACTTCGTTTTCGAGGCCTACTTTGAGGTCGTCAGCCCAGGCGTCCAGCTTTTGCACCTCGGTATCAAAGTAGCCCAGGTTGCGGGTGTTGACGGTCACAATGTGCTGCTTCTCTAGCCGCGAGATTTCGTCGTCAAGCCCGCCGGGCGGGATCATGAACAAGTCATCTTCCAATACCTGCGCTGGCAGGCGCAACAGCTTTGCGGCATCTTCTTCATGCAGTGCTTCGCCTCCATTGGTGCTGCCTGCCAGCAGCAGGTAGTCCTCCACCATGCCCAGCGCGTCTACCGACAGCACGCTCAAAGCCAGCCAGCCACTTTGGCCGCGCAGTGCCTGCAGGGTTGACACCTTGGTGCCATAGCCGTCGTAGCTAAAGCACACTTTGGCCAGTGGTAGCTGGCGGCCTTTGGCTTGGTCGATCAGGGCTTGCGCCAGCGGGTGGCCGGTGCGGTACAAATGGGCCTCACCACTGCGCCGTGGCAGCTCGTAGCGACCGGGTGGGGCATCCGATGGTTGAACGCCAGGCGGAGTTTGCGCCAGGGTAAAGCCGTCGTGATCAAACTCGGCATAGCCATGCAGCTCGGCCCGGGTCAGGTCCATTAGCAGGCGCTCATAGCGGCTGCGGGCGCTGGTGCTGGTTGTCTGGCGAGTTTTGAGCTTGTCTTGCACCGCTTCGTCAAAGTTTTCCAGCAGCAGTTGCCGGGTCTTGAGCATGGCGGCGTTGATTTCGCCTGACAGGTCCAGTTGCAGTTGCTGGAAGGAGGTTTCTATCTCCTGTGGGTTGCGGCAGGTTTGGTAAATCTCGGCAATGCGGCGCTCAAAGTCCACCCCGCTGCCAATGGTGCCCAACACTTCGTCGCTGGCGCCAAACACACCTTCAAACAGCTGAAACTTTTGCGCCAGCAACTCATACACACGCTTATCGGCCGGGTTGCTGTGGTCAATGAAGTTGACCACCACCACGTCGTGCTTTTGGCCATAGCGGTGGCAGCGGCCAATACGTTGCTCAATGCGCTGGGGGTTCCACGGCAAGTCGTAGTTGATGACCAGTGAGCAAAACTGCAGGTTGATGCCCTCGGCCCCGGCCTCGGTGGCAATCATGATCTGGGCCGAATCCCTAAAGTGCTCGACCAACGCGGCGCGGGTGTCGGCTGTACGTGAGCCGGTGATGCGGTCGGTGCCTGCGTGGCGTTTGAGCCATGCGTGGTAAACGTGGGTGGCCTGTTCGCTGGTGTTGGTGCCGTTGAACAAGACGGTTTTGCCCGCATACGAGCTTTGTTCCAACAGCCCTAGCAAGTAGTCCTGCGTG
>CANCAO010000322.1 GCA_947374105.1 Comamonadaceae bacterium
GCGTTTGAAAACATCAACCACTTCTGCGCAGGACGAACCACGGGGCTGGTGAATCCGGACTACGCGCTAAGCAGGCCAAGCCCTTAAAGCAGCGAGCACGCCCCGCGTGTGCACTCCACGCGAACGCCACCTCACATCGGTATGACGAATTTTTTATTTGTCTTAAAATTCGAAGGTGCGAAATTTTTTTTCATCCCTTGCCCCACTTCGGATGAAGCTCAAGCGCTCGCAGTGTTTTGTTGTCGCCTGCCTGGCTCTTGCCCCCTTGGCCCAAGCGGAACTCGATCATCTGCCTGAAATTCAAATCGTCGGCCCGCGAAACCCAGGCATTGGCGAAGCCGACAGCGCCAGCGAAGGTGCGGCAGAGCGTGAGTCCTTTCAAAGCCGACCCAAGTTGCGCCCCGGCGACATCATCGAAGCCGTGCCCGGCGTGGTGGCCACCCAGCACTCGGGTGACGGCAAGGCCAACCAGTATTTCTTGCGCGGCTTCAACCTGGATCACGGCACAGACTTCTCCATCCAGTTGGACGGCATGCCCATCAATATGCCCACACACGCGCATGGTCAGGGCTATTCCGACTTGAATTTTTTGATTCCCGAGCTGGTGTCTGGCGTGCGCTACCGCAAAGGGCCGTACTCGGTCGATGCGGGGGATTTTTCGCTCGCGGGCAGTGCCAGTATGGGCTACGTCAGTACGCTGGCGCAGCCCTTTGCACAGTTCACGCTAGGGCCCAACAACTACCAACGCAGCTTGATGGCGGGCTCGCGCAGCGAAGATGACCACACTTGGCTGGGCGCGTTGGAACTGGTCGGTAACGACGGGCCGTGGCAGAACGCCGAGGGGCTGCGCAAGCTCAATGCAGTTTTGCGCTACGCACAAGGCACGCGAAGCCAGGGCTGGAACGTGACGGCCATGGCCTACGACAGCCATTGGAATGCCACAGACCAAATCCCGCAGCGCAGCATTGACGATGGCACGCTCTCCCGCTTTGGCGCGGTCGATCCCTCAGACGGTGGTCAGACGCGCCGTCTGAGCCTGTCAGGCCAATGGTTCAACACGAGCGCGCTGGGGCAGACCCAGCTCAGCGCCTATGCTATCGACTCGGCCATGAGCCTGTGGTCCAACTTCACCTACAACCTGAATCGCCCAGCACAGGGTGACCAGTTTGAGCAAACGGATCGCCGCCGCGTCTATGGCGCACAAGCGTCCCACAAACTGAGCAACACGCTCGCCGGGTTGGAGGGCGTGCTCAGCCTAGGTGCACAGTGGCGCGGTGACCGCATCGGCGAAGTGGGCCTGTACCTGACGCAGGCGCGCCTGCGTGACACCACGGTGCGGCAAGATGCCGTGTCGCAAGATGCGTTTTCCCTTTATGCCCAGCAACTGCTGAACTTCAGCCCCCAATGGCGGGCTTATGTGGGACTGCGCAGCGACGTGTTGAACTACCAGGTCAAGGGCCAGGAGCCCGTCTTCGGTCCGGGTAACAGTGGTAGCGGGACTGATTCGCTGTGGCAACCCAAGGCTGGATTAGCGTGGACCCTATCAAAGCAAAGCGAGCTGTATGCCAACGCAGGCGTCGGCTTTCACAGCAACGATGTTCGCGGTGCCACGATCACGAGCGACCCGCAAACCGGTTTGCCCGCAGAGCGCGTGCCCACCTTGGTCAAAGGCTTGGGACACGAGTTGGGTTGGCGCTTCACGCCCAAACCGGATTGGGTCAGCACGCTGGCGCTGTGGCAGTTGAAGATGGATTCCGAGCTGGTCTATGTGGGCGACAGCGGTACGACCGCGCCCGGCCGACCCAGCACGCGCTACGGCATTGAAGGGACACTGCGCGGCAAGGTCAATCACCATTGGGGGGTGGAGCTGGACGTGGCGCTTTCACGCGCCCGCTTTGAAGGCGCAACGCCCCCTGGCGAAGGCGACTTCATCGACAACGCGGTCGAGCGCGTGGTGAGCGCGGGCGTGAACTGGCAAGACGGACCCTGGCACGCCAGTCTGCGCTTGCGCCACATGGGGCCGCGTGCACTGGACACACTCAATAGCGTGCGTTCTGACGCGACCACGCTGCTCAACCTTGGGGTGCGTTATATCGCCAGCAAAGTGCTGACCTTGAGTCTGGATGTATTCAACCTCACCAACCAGTCAAGTAACGACATCGCCTACTACTACGCCTCATGCAGCGCGCGCGAGGTGGCAGCGGCGCAGTGTGGTGCGGGCATCAATGACACCCATGTGCACCCCATGGAGCCGCGCAGTGTGCGCTTGACGGCGCGTGTGAACTTCTAAATCACTTCGTCAAAAACATCCGCGTCCACAACTGATTCCACTTCTCCGCCTCGTCCAGCACCAGACCCGAATCGGTCAGCACGTAATTGAAGTTGGTCAGGTTGGTCTTGACTTTGAGGTTGGCGGGTGGTCTGCCCATAGTGTTGAGCAGCTGTTGGCCCTCGGGCGAAATCATGAAGTCAGCCAGCAGCGCTGCCGCATGCGGGTGGGCAGCGTTGCGTGCCACAGCCACGCCTTGTGGACGCGCCAGAGTGGGCTCGATCGGCAACCAATCAATCGGTGCACCGCGCTGTTTGAGCGATTGCGCGTTAGCGTTGTAGATGGTCAGGCCCACGGGCACTTCGCCAGCGGCCACCATTTGCGCCAGCAAGATGTGGCCCTTACGCACGTCGGGTTTTTGCTCGACCAGCTTCTTGAAAAATGCCATGCCACGCGCCTCACCCATGGTGTGCACCAAGCCAGCCATCCATTCCGCATCGGTCGCTTCGATGCCCAGGCGCTGCTTCCACTTGGGGTCTAAAAAACCTTCGTAATGCTTGGGCAGCTCTTCGCGTTTGACCTTCTGCGTGTTGAAGGCCACCACGTAGAAGTTGATGCGGTCTGGCATCCATTGCCGGTGTTTGGGAATCATGGCCGGGGGCAGGTCGGCCGTGTGCGGGCTGTAGAACTCGGCCAGCAGGCGCTCGCGGCTCAGCATCTCCATCTCTGGCCCATTGGTCTCAATCACATCGGCCACGGCCCGCTTGGTACGCCCCTCGTTGATCACGCGCTGCACCACACCCTCGCTCAAAGCCCGCCAGAGTTCGGTCTTGATGCCGTACTTTTTCTCGAACTCCTTGAGCAAGGGGCCAGCCTCGGTCGGTGCCATTGAGGTGTAGAGCGTGACCAAGCCTTCTTTGCGCGCCCGCTCCAGCAACCAGGCCTCGCGGTCTGCACCCTG
>CANCAO010000323.1 GCA_947374105.1 Comamonadaceae bacterium
TCGTTTCCGCCCTATTTCAAGCGTCAAGGAGAGCCAGTTGGTGTCTCAGCAGACTTCAAAAATATTAAAGTGGTTACCAAATATTTTTTGGTAATCCAAGCCATTTTGAATAGCAGTTTGTTCTATTGGTATTGGAGGGCGCATGGCGATGGGTTCCATTGTGGATTGAAAGATATAAGACGTTTTCCGTTGAGATTGGCGAAAATTAGCGATTCTGTAGCTAAAGACCTAAGTGCTCTCGCCACGAGACTCAACGATGACTTGAACAAAAATTCAGAAATTCGAGTTCGTAACCAGGTTACGACTGGAAGGGTCGAATTACAAACATTTTTTGTTGGTATTTCTATGCCAATTCTCAACCAAATTGACGTAGTGCTCGCACGGCACTACGGACTCACACAAGAAGAGCTGGACTTCATCATTAATTACGACATCAAATATCGCATGGGCGGAACAAACGAGGAAGAATGAAACCGCTCTCGCTCCGACCGCCAGCCTATCTGACTGACCGTTTGGAGTCACATGTGCTCACGCATTTCGATGGTATCGGCAATACAGAATTGCTCGATGCACCATTGCTCGGTCTAATCGCCTCCCGCGAATGCCCTGGACGTGTTCTGCTGGAAACCTTGGAGCGGGTGCCGCAATGGGTGCAGGCCGGACGCGTCATCGTCAGCGGCTTTCATTCGCCCCTTGAGCAGCAGGTGCTGCGCTCTGTACTGCGCCGCAAAGGCCGAGTGATGAAAGTACTGGCGCGTGGCATGACGGACTATCGCCCCTCGCCTGATGAACGCGAGCCACTGGCGGCGGGGCGCATGCTGGTGGTCACCGCATGCCCACCCAGCGTGATACGCACCACCCGTGAAACAGCGCTGGCCCGCAATCGACTGGTGCTGGCGTTAGCAACGGAAATTGTCGGTCCGCATGTTGCTGTCGGCAGCCCGCTAGCAGGCTTGTTGGCGGAGCGAGAGTTGCGCAGTGTGTAGGGGCATCACCCCAGCAGGTCGCTGCGAGATTTTGGATCGCGGAATTGATTAAAGCAGGACAACACGTTCACCGTATCACCATCCACGACATAAAACAGTGAATACGGAAAACGATTCAAGTGAGCACAGCGCAGATCGCCCTCTGCCTTAGCATACAGGTAGGGATTGCTGGCCAAAAAACCACTGGTGTGCTCCAGCTCGGTCAGAAAAGCGTCACCCATCTTGATGTGCGGTTGCGCATACCAGGCGAACGCTTCCGAAACTTCTGTTTGCGCCAACGGCTTCAGTACAACCAAATACGCCATGAGTGACCGACTTAGTGGGTCCCCGATGTCAGCTGGGTTTTGAGTTGTGCGACGGTGATGCCCAACTCTTCAGGATGGGCGCGGTGATATGCCAGCCGCGCGCGAAGTTCTGCGCGTTGGGCATCGGTAATGAGCGGCGCGGAGGCTTCGCTTTCAGCGCTGTCAATCAAGGCCTCCCCCAGCGCGCGTTTGTCCGCGATGCTGAGGTTTTCTAGTGCTTGGTGCAGGTCAATAGACATAGAAAGATCGTAGCACAGGGCGGTATCAGGCTGCGGCAATGACCTTGTGCGTAGAGGCGCGTGTCACCGCTTCAAATCCCGGTAAAAATTCTCATGTGGCCCCAAGGCTTCCAGGTAGATCAGGCGCACTTCATCCTCGCGGGTGTAACCCAGCAGGTACAGCTGGCCCTGGCTGCGAAACTTGTGTACCCAAAGCTGAGCCAAGTCGCCCTTCTTACGTTCACCACTATCAGGGCTGTCGGCCACGGTCGCTACAGCAGCATCGGTGTCGGCAATCAGGGTGGCGTTGGTCAGCTTTTTGTAAACGCGGGCAAAGCGCCGCGTTTGCTGCACTTGCCAGCTCATGCCTGCGCGGTGCGGGTGCGGCTGCGGGGCACGAAGGGCGTGCTGTCTTCACGCGGCTCGGCCAGGCTCATGAGGCTTTCAGCAATAAAGGAGGCGGGCAAGTCGGGGTTGTCCAGCGCGGCGCGACCCACTTTGGCCCAGAACTCCACCTGCCCCTGCACGGTGCGAAATTCCGCCTTGGCGGCCGTGCGGGCAGCGCTGATCAAGGACTCCTCGATGCGCATGGAAACGGTGGACATGGTCTGCCTTTCATGAATTACCACAATTGTAGTCAATTCGGCTTTGCATGTCATCGGAGCTGCTGGACTACGCCCGGCTGCGGCCACTGGCCGATGCCTCGACGCAGAGCCGCTTGCTGTGATGAAAAGGACTCAATCGCTGCGGTTCACCAACACCCGCCCAAACTGCGGATGCCGCATGCTGCGCACCTCGTGTTCCAGGGTGGCCAGCACTTGGCCTGTGTTCAGGTCGGTGATGTTCTGAAAGCGGTATTGGCTGGCGTTGCTTTCTTGGGTGACCAAGCCGCGTGCCAGCAATCGGGTGTGCACGCCTGAGAAGTCGGGCACGGTGATCTGCACGTGGTGGCCGTCGTAGGGCGGCAGCTCTCGCGCTGTCTCGCGGTACACCAGGGCTTGCGTTGGGCTGGTGGTGATGTGGGCAAAGCGGCCTTGCGCGTCCTCGCCCGTGCGGGTCACGGCGTGAAGGATGTCGGCGTAGAAGCGGGCGATGCCTGCGGCGCTGCCGGGGGCGCAGTCGATCTCGACATAAGGTATGCCGCGCGTCATCGCTCCAAAGCGCGCAGTGTCGGGCGCATGCACGCGAATGCGGTTGCCCCAGGGGCAGCGCACGTCCACCGTGTTGGACTCTGTGCTGCGGGCAAAGCTGAACTGCGTGCCTTGAAGCAAGGGCGCAACGTCGCTCAGTCTTGATGTCAACACCGCCAAATCTTGCATGACCAAACCCGTCAAGCCACGCAGCACTTGGGCGGGGCCGGTGGGCAGGTGGAACTGACTACAGCCCGCGTTCATCCACGCGTTGTGAATGCCCGTTTGCATGAACGGGTCACGCGTAAGCCCCAAGCCCATCACGTAGAAGATGATGGCCTGCTGCTGGTCGGGCACGCGGGTGTTGACGTGGCCGAACTCGACGATGTTGCCCACGTCCTCCAGGCTGCGGTTGAAGGTGTGGGACATGCGTGGCTCTCTTATCTTTTGCGTGCTTAGCTGTTGAGCTGCAACTCCAGCTCGTGCAGCACCTTGTAGCAAGGCAAGACCTGGGCCACGCTGGAGTTGGGCTCGCGGCCTTCGCGGATGGCGGCGAAGAACTCGCGGTCTTGCAGCTCGATGCC
>CANCAO010000324.1 GCA_947374105.1 Comamonadaceae bacterium
TGGGCGCTCAGAGCTTCACGGAACCACGCGCCCTCTTCCCAGGATGTGTTGCGGGTGGCCAGTCGCTCCTCATTGCACGGGCCTTTGCCTCTGACCACGTTGAAGAAGTCTTCCCAATCAATCGGGCCGTGGTCATAGTGCCCGCGCGCCTCGTTCCACTTCAGTTCGGGGTCGGGCAAGGCCAGGCCCAAAAACTCGATTTGCGGCACGGTCTGGTCAATGAACTTCTGGCGCAACTCATCGTTGCTTAGGGTCTTGATCTTCCAGGCCATGGACTGCGCGCTGTTGGCCGACTGCTCATCCGCCGGGCCGTGCATGGCAATGGAGGGCCACCACCAGCGGTTGAGTGCGTCTTGCGCCATCGCCTTTTGTTCTGGCGTGCCATTGCACAGTGACACCATGATGTCAAAGCCTTGGCGCTGGTGAAATGACTCCTCCTTGCACACACGCACCATCGCTCGGGCGTAAGGGCCGTAAGAGCAGCGGCACAGAGGAATCTGGTTGACGATGGCCGAGCCGTCCACCAGCCAGCCGATGGCGCCGATGTCGGCCCAGGTCAGCGTGGGGTAGTTAAAGATGCTGGAATACTTGGCCTTGCCGGAGAGTAAATCGAGATAGAGCTGGTCGCGCGACACGCCCAGAGTCTCCGCCGCGCTGTAGAGGTACAGCGCGTGACCGGCTTCGTCCTGCACCTTGGCCATGAGGATGGCTTTGCGCTTGAGGGTGGGGGCGCGGCTGATCCAGTTGGCCTCGGGCAGCATGCCCACGTACTCGGAATGGGCGTGTTGCGAGATCTGGCGCACCAGGGTTTTGCGGTAGGCCTCGGGCATCCAGTCTTTGGGCTCGGTCTTGATGCCTGCGTTGATTCGCTCTTGAAATGCGCGCTCTGGCGGCTCCATCTGCTCTAAGGTTTTGACGGCTTTAGAGCCTGTTTCTACGAGTTGTGCGTACATGGGCTGCCCCGTGGTGGGATGAAAAGTAGCTGCATATTAGTGATACAAAATGACTCATACAATCATATTTTGTGTATCACTTCTACATCACCGTGCCACACAGCCCAGCCCAACTCAAACTCTCAGCCAAAGTCGCCAAAGTACGGCGTGGCTTGGTGTTGCGCGCCAACTCGCTGCTGATCACGCTGTATGGTGACGCCCTGGCTCCGCGCGGGCAGGCCGTCTGGCTGGGCAGCCTCATCACCTTGATGGACTTGTTTGACCTCTCGTCTCGGCTGGTGCGTACCAGCGCATTCCGGCTGACGGCAGACGACTGGCTGGTAGCCACACGCATCGGGCGACGCAGCTTTTATGCCCTGTCTGACAGCGGCCTGCAACGCGTGCAGCACGCAGACCGGCGAATTTATGAGTTCAAACTGCCCGACTGGGATGGACGATGGACGCTCGTGCTGCTGAATAACGCCATCCGTGCCAGCACCCGGCACGCGCTGCGCCGTGAGTTACTTTGGGAAGGTTTTGGGCAAATATCGACCCATCTGTTCGCTCACCCTCACGGAGACCACAGCGCGCTCCAAGATATTTTGAAAACTACCAAAGCACAAGACAGCGTGGCCGTGATGAGTGCCTCTGGCATCGAGACTTACTCCGCCCTGCCCTTGCAAACCATCTTGAACGAGGCCTTCAAGCTGACCGAGGTGGCGCTGGCTTGGACGCAGTTTGTCGCGCGGTTTGAGCCCCTGCTGAGTGAGCAGGAGCACTTGAGCCCTGCCGAGGCCTTCTTTGTGCGCACCCTGCTCATCCATGAGTACCGCCGCGTCTTGCTGCGCGACCCTCATTTGCCTAAGGCCTTGCTGCCCATCAATTGGCCTGGGGTGCAGGGCCGACAGTTGTGCAAAAGCCTTTACAGAGGATTGATGACCCGCAGCGAGCAGTTTTTATGCGCGCAAGCCGAGACGAGCGATGGGCCGTTGCTCAAGACCCCAAAAGCGATCAACAAGCGATTGATTTAGAGAAATAACGACACTCGCTTTTACGACTGCTCACTGGGGCGCTATCCCCGCAGCCGTGACTTAACCCACAGCTGCCAATGACGAATGAGGGCGCGTTGGCACCTGGGCGGCAATCAACACAAAGGCGATCGTGCACGGCACGGCACCATTGTTCACCCAGTTGTGAATCGTGCCCCGCTGCACGATCAAGTCACCCTGCTTCAGGTGTACGGTCGTGTCGTCCAACACCATGTCAATCTCACCGGACATGACGATGGCGTAGTCGATGGTCTCGGTGCGGTGGTTGCGTGGCGCGACGCCGGGTTGGTACTCCACCACACGAAAAACGGTTTGATTTTTTTGAGTGACAGACACATCACGCAAGCCCCCATCCTCGGGGTCAGCGTTGTTCACAGGAAACTCATTGCTTGACCAGACGACGCAACTGCTGTGCTGGGGGCGTCTTGAAATGATGTTTTTGCAAACTTCATCGACCTCAACAATCGCCTTGCCGTTAACGTCATGACCGGTGACAACGCGTCTAATTTTCATTGTGAAAGTCCTTTTTAAAAACCGCTTGAAGTGAAGCAACTGCGCGTAATCTACCTCACTGGTTCACCTGCCCCCACACCTTTTCCAGCCGCTTCACGCTCACCGGTTGCGGCGTGCGCAGCTCTTGCGCAAAGAAGCTCACGCGCAGCTCTTCCAGCAACCAGCGCAGCTCTTGCATGCGGGCGTCCACCGCGCCTTTGCGTTCGGCCACCAAGCGCCAGTAGCGTTGCTCTTGCGGGCGCATCTCGGCTAGGCGCGTGGCGTCTCGGGCCGGGTCGGCGCGGTATTTTTCTAGCCGCAAGGTGATGGCTTTGAGGTAGCGGGAGAAATGTTGTAGTTGCGGCCAGGGCGTTTGCACGAGGAAACGCTTGGGGCACAGGCGTTGGAGTTGTTGGGCGCAATCGGCGGTGGCCTCGGGCGCATTTTTAGTGTCTTTGATCTTGCGTGCGGCTACGGCGTACTCAGACAGAATGGTGGCGGCCAAGCGGGCAACTTCATTGGCGATCAGGGTCAGACGGCCACGGCCTTCGTCCAGGCGGCGTTTGAAGTCAAATTCGTTCGCAGGCAAGGGTTCCAGCAGAAAGGCGCGGTCCAGCGCGACGGCAAGGATTTGCTCGCGCAGCTCTTCTATCGTGCCGCCACCTGCGGTGCCCTCCCCCGTGCGCCCGACCTGCATGTAGGCCACGGCCATTTTTTGCAAGTCGGGGATGTTTTTCTCCAGGT
>CANCAO010000325.1 GCA_947374105.1 Comamonadaceae bacterium
CTGCGTTATGACTACGTATGTTCAGTTTTCCGCCATCTGGAGGGGATGTCATTTGACGAAATTGAAGCCACTTACAAGGGCATGGAAGACGAAGGGCGAGCAGCTATTGGTGCTTCTGAAATCTGCCCTGAAGATCTGGTTTTTGAGCGCGCTGCCGATATGCGGTACGTGGGGCAGGAGCACGCTGTGACAGTTGATTTGCCTCATGCATTTTTTGAGAAGAAAGACCGCAGCGCTATCAAAACCCATTTTGACGAAGTGCATGCGATTCGCTACGGAACCTCTGCCCCAAAGGAACTTGCGGATATTGTCAGCTTGCGCGTCACTGTACTGGGACGCATGAAAAAACCTCCACGCAATGCCGTGGAGGAAGGCCAAGCGCAAACTGATGAAATTGCCCTGCGCGCGCGCAAGCCCGTTTACTTCCGTAGCGAAGGTCAGTACGTTTCAACACCGGTTTACAAACGTGACCTACTCAAAAGCGGCAACATTTTCCATGGCCCCGCCTTAGTCGAGGAACACGCATCAACCACAGTCGTTCAGCCTGGCGATATCGTTACCGTGGACCTGTATGGCAATCTTCAAATTTCTATCGGGAGTGATCGCACATGAACACCCAAAATAATGCATCGGCTAATTCTGTCGATCCTGTCATTGTCGAGATCATCCGCAACGGTTTGTTCGCCGTCACGGAGGAGATGAAAACCAACCTGATGCGGACAGCTTACAACCTCATCATCTATGAGGCTCTGGACTTTACTGTAGGCCTGTTTACCAAAGAAGGTGACACCGTCTCTATTGGTCTTGGTCTGCCAATGTTCATTCGGGGTATGTCCGAAACAGTCAAGTCCAAGATACGTCACTTTGGCTATGAAAACATCCACCCCGGTGACATTCTTGTGACCAATGATGCCTACACAACGGGTAGCCATTTGAACCACTTCACCTTCACAATGCCTGTGTTTCATGAAGGCTCGTTGATCGGCTTTACTTGCTGCATGGCGCACTGGCTCGATGTTGGTGGTAGTTTGGGTCAGATCACAACTGATATTTTTTCTGAGGGTATTCAAATCCCTATTGTTAAATACCAAAGTGCTGGCAAGGTGAATCAGGATTTGATTGACATCATTGCGATGAATGTCCGTATGCCTGAGCGTGCGATGGGTGATCTACGGGCTCAAATTACGGCAGTGACAACGGGCGAACGCAGATTTCTGGAATTGGTTCAGCGTTATGGCAATGATGATGTTCAGGCCTCTATTCAGCAGATCATGGATCAGTCCGAGGCTGTTGCACGTCAAAACACACTGTCAATTCCTGATGGTGTTTATGAGGCAGAGTCCTTTATGGACGATGACGGATTAGAGGTCGGTAAACGCATTCCCATCCGCGTGAAAGTGACGGTCAAGGGTGACGAGATGGAAGTGGACCTCTCTGAGGTCAGCAAGCAAGTCAAGGGTTTTTACAATTCTGGCTTCACCACAGGCATTGCATGCGCTCAGGTCGCTTATAAATGTTTGACCACGCCGACAGACTATCCAGTCAACGATGGCAGCTTTCGTTCTTTGAAAGTCATCATGCCTATGGGAACTGTCATCAGTGCGGAGCGTCCTTACCCGATGCGGGTTTGGATGACTTTTCCGATGACGGTGATTGACACCATTTTCAAAGCACTTGCACCCGCGATTCCTCACCGCACGATTGCCGGACACCACGCAGATTTGGTGTTTCCCAATATCCATGGCATATCCCCTGAAGATGGTCGCTTGTTCATTGTCGGCATTGGGCCACTGGGCGGCGGCTGGGGGGGGAAATCCTCTGAAGACGGCGTCTCTGTCACAGTTTGTATTAATGATGGTGACACCCACAACAGTCCCACCGAACAACTAGAGGCCAAGTACCCTGTTTTGGTTGAAAGCTACAAAATTAGAGAGGACAGTGCTGGGGCAGGTGAATACCGCGGCGGTCTAGGTGCTGAAATGGTTGTGCAAGCGCTCTCACCATTCACGGTCACAACTCGTATTGATCGTATGCACTGTAAGCCTTGGGGTCTGGATGGCGGTGGTGAAGCTGCTGGTAATGGCATTGCTATTAGGCACAAAGGTGAGTGGAAGACCGACTTGCCGAATGCGAAAATTTTCAACGTCCGTTTGGAGCGAGGTGATGCTTACAAGATGCTCTCTGGCGGCGGCGGCGGCTTTGGTAACCCTTTGAATCGCGATGTTCAAAAAGTGGCTCACGATGTGCGCGAAGGCTATGTCAGCCATGAAGCAGCTGAAAAGCTCTACGGGGTAGTACTTGATGAAAGCGGTCAGGTGATGCCGTCTGAGACCGAGAGGCTGCGCGCCAAAGCGCTGGTTTGAGTGGATTGACGTGACAACAACTCAGATGCAAGCGATCTATTTGTCCGATCTTTGGAGTCGGTTGTCGAACCAGCATATTGCATTGGGCTGCTCTTGCACCATGGGCGGCATCAGTGTCAGGCTGGAAGACTTTGAGCGAGATATTGCGGACTACTACTGGGCTGAAAGCGAGCGATTCGGACAAGCTGAGGTTGTTGCCTTCTTACTCGCGAACGGAGCAATCGAGTTGCAGGAGCATCCTGTGCGGGGCATTCTGGATCGTTTACAGGCGGGCGAAGCCAGCGATGCCGTTGCCGGGTGGTTACTGCCGCGTATGACCAAAACCATCGAGTCATACGCCAAGCTGCACGGCCCGGCACCCGACGCACTTTTGCTGGGTGGGTCTGGCGCTTGGCGGACGAGTTATCGCGAATAAGCACATTAGAAGATGAACAATTTTTAGGAGATAACCATGATTTCCATAACGAAAAAACTGCTGTATCTCACATTGATGACAGCGGCTGTTACGGCCTTTGCTCAGGGCAAGTTTCCGGATGGCAACATCAAAATGATTGTGCCGTTCGCTCCAGGGGGGGGTGTTGACAACGCAGCGCGCTTGATCGCCAAGCAGATGCAGACTAACCTGAACGTCTCTGTCATTGTGGAGAACCGACCTGGCGCTAACGGCTCTATCGGTGGCAAGGTGGTACAGGCTTCTGTTGCCGACGGAACGACCCTTCTGTTTTCAGCCTCTACGCATGTTTTGGCGAAACAAGTCATGGCCAATCCTCCTTATGACCCATGGATAGATTTTGCCTTTGTTGCCCGTGTGGGTGAGGCCCCTCTCATGATGGTGATATCGCCAAGCTTGCCG
>CANCAO010000326.1 GCA_947374105.1 Comamonadaceae bacterium
CCGGTGAAGCGCAGGTCGGGGATGCCTTCACGGGCTTGCGCGGTCAGCGCAATGGACTGGGGCGATTTGGCCTGCAAACGCGCAGCCAGCGCGGCAAAGCCGGCGCGGCGATCTTGTATGACGTTCGCAGGTGCGCCGTCGCAGCCAAAAAACAGGGCTTCGTCGTAAGCGTAGCCGGGTATCCAGCGGGCTACCCGCTTAGCCATGCGCGAATGACCGGTCAAGGACGGGTGCTTGGCACGCGAGAGCTCCAGGCGACGCTTCATGTAGGGAAATGCGGCACCGAGGGCACCACCGATCAACGCAAGTTCGTAAGCCATAGTCATTTTCAAAAATTGAAGATGACTCTTTGTATTCAACAGATTTGACAACCTTGTGAAAAAACTATGACATTGAAAAATTTACGTGACAGCATCTTTCTTCAGGAAGACCTGAACTTCTTGCTGACCAACCGCATTCCCCGCATCGCCTTGACGCGCTGGGTGGGGCGATTCAGCAAGATTCGCCACCCTTGGGTGAGTGCCGCGTCGATCTGGGTCTGGAAACTGTTTTCGGATCTGGATCTGTCGGAGGCAAAAAAAGATCGGTTCAATAGCCTGCACGATTGTTTTGTGCGTGAGCTCAAGCCGGGTGCCAGAGCGTTCGATGCGTCACCGCAAGTGGTCTGTAGCCCTTGTGATGGCATTGTGGGGGCCTGTGGGATTGTCGAGAGCGACCGAGTGCTGCAAATCAAAGGCATGGACTACTCCCTGACCGAGCTGATGGGCGACCGTGAATTGGCGGCACGGCATCGCTCTGGCAGTTACGTGACGCTACGTTTGACTTCCAGTATGTACCACCGCTTCCATGCGCCGCATGATTGCACGGTGCAGCGTGTCACGCACATCCAGGGTGACACCTGGAACGTGAACCCGATTGCCCTCAAGCGGGTTGAGCGGCTGTTTTGCCGCAATGAGCGGGCTGTGATCGAGACCCGACTGGAGCCTTCAGGCCTGCCCCTGACGCTAGTGCCGGTGGGAGCGATTTTGGTGTCGAGCATTCGCTTGCATTTTGCCGATCTTCATCTGCACCACGACTATGCGGGGCCGCAAACGGTGGCGTGTGATGCGCTGCTCAAGCGCGGTGAAGAGATGGGCTGGTTCGAGCATGGCTCCACCATCATCGTCTTTGCTCCCCCAGGCCTGAGCTTGGTTGAAAGTATCGCCACAGGCGATCAGATCAAACTTGGGCAGGCTTTGTTCACCGCTTCTTGATTCCTTTTGCGATACTCGGGTCCATGCAACTTCAAGACATTCTTTACTCCCAAGGCTTTGGCACGCGCCGGGTCTGCGCAGGCCTGATCCAGCAGGGCCATGTTCAAGTTTATGATGAAGATACGGGTGAGATGCCCGTGGATTGCGCGCAAGTAGCTACTGAATTTGTAGCAGATGGCTTGCGTTTTCGGGTTCAAGGCGTGGACTGGCCCTACCACGAGAAAGCGTACTTGATGCTGAACAAGCCTGCGGGCACCGAGTGTTCGCAAAAACCGTCCACCTACCCCAGCATCTACACCCTGTTGCCGTCGCCGCTGCGCCTGCGGCCCCAAAAAGCGGCAGTGCAGGGCGTGCAGGCCGTGGGTCGGCTGGACCAGGACACCACGGGCCTGCTGCTGCTCACCGATGACGGCAAGTTCATCCACCGCATGAGTTCACCGCGCCACCACGTCCCCAAGGTGTATGAAGTGACGGTCAAGCACCCGCTGGACGACAGGCAGGTGCAAAAACTACTTTCTGGCGTGGTGCTGGATGACGACCCCACACCCGTGCGTGCTGCCGCGTGTGAGGCGGTGAGCGAACATCACCTGCGCCTGACGCTGACCGAGGGCAAGTACCACCAAGTCAAGCGCATGGTGGCGGCAGTGAGCAACCGGGTGGAGGGGCTGCATCGCTCCCAGATTGGCGGCTTGACGCTGCCATTGGAGCTGGCACCGGGGCAGTGGTGCTGGCTCAGCGCGGCGGATTTGGCCCGCATCAGCACTTGAGAACACGCGCACCGCTACACTCAAGGGTTGTTTCATTGGGTGATTTGTTGTGAATTTTCTGTTTCGTACCCTGCTTGTTTTGGCGACTCTGACCGGGGCGTTGACCTCCACGCCCGGGGCCTCGGCCCAAACTCTGCCCGTATTCGTGCTCAACTCGCTGGATGCCAGTGTCAGTGTGATTGACCCGGTCAGTTGGAAGGAGGTCAAGCGCATCCCCACGGGCAAAGAGCCGCACCATTTCTACCTCACCCCAGATGAAAAGTCGCTCATCATCGCCAACGCCCTGAGCGATTCGCTGACCTTTATCGACCCCCGAACGGCCGAGGTGCAACGCACGGTGCGCGGTATTCTGGACCCGTATCAGTTGCGGTTCTCGCCCGACATGAAGTGGTTTGTCACCGTGGCCAACCGGCTCAACCATGTGGACATTTACCGCTGGGAGAACAACACGCCTACCTTGGTCAAGCGCATTGCCACGGGCAAAACGCCCAGCCATCTGTGGATTGACAGCCGCAGCACCACGATTTACGCCACCATGCAGGACAGTGACGAATTGGTGGCCATTGACTTGCCCACGCAGACCTTGAAGTGGCGCAGCAAGACCGGCCCCATGCCGGCTGACGTGTTTGGCACGCCTGATGACCGATTTTTGCTGATTGGCCTGACCGGCGGGGAGGGCGTTGAGGTCTATGACGTCACGGGTGCAGCGCCCAAGTTGACCCAATTCATCAAGACGGGCAAAGGGGCGCACGCCTTTCGCGCTGCCGGTGACAAACGCCATGTGTTCGTCAGCAATCGGGTGGCCGATACGATTAGCAAAATTGATTTCCAGAGCATGACGGCGGTGGATCAATATCCCGCGCCCAGCGGGCCGGATTGCATGGACTTGTCAGCCGACGGGAAAACCATTTTCGTAGCCTCGCGTTGGGCGCAAAAGCTCAGCGTGATTGACACCACCACCCGCAAGGTGGTGCGGCAGATCAAAGTCGGCAAGTCGCCGCACGGTGTCTGGACGCTGGACCATGCGCCGCGCCAATAAAAATCTGAAGCGCTCCCTAGTTGCTCTATTTTTAATAGCTGCTTACGCTTGCTCTGCGTGGTCTGCAGCTGAAAAACAGTGTGAAAATCCGCTCTACCTGACCTTTGATACCGGCCACATGGGCATCGCGCC
>CANCAO010000327.1 GCA_947374105.1 Comamonadaceae bacterium
TTGGTGGTCCACAAAATGGCGCAGGCCTTTGTCTTCAAAAAACGCAATGCCCCAGCCATCGCCATGGTGGTCGGTGTTGCCGCCGCGCTCGGCAAAGCCAGTAAAGCTGAACATCACATCGGTCGGCGTGTTGCAGTTCATGCCCAGCAATTGACACATGGTTGTTACGCGGCGGAGTGAGTGGGGGGGTGGGTGAGGGTGTGGGCGTGGGTGTGTAGGGTGACGCGGTGCAGGCGCGTGTGGCGCGTCAGGGTGTCGCGCACGGCCTGTTCAAGTCGGGCCAACTCGGCGGGGGACACAGGGGTAGGTAGATCAATGTCGAGCTCCAGCCCGGTGTCCAGGTAATGCAGCCGCAATTCGGTCACTGCAGGCAGGATCGGTGCCAGCCATGTCTCCACTTCAGGGCGCGATGGCAAGGTCAGCAGGGGGCCGATGCGGTGGGCCTGAACCGGGTCAATGTGCACCGTGCATTCGGCCACCCGGTGCGTGGCCCGAACGACTGCGCTGACCTTCTCGGCGATGTAGTGGCCTTCGGACACCGAGAGGTGCGAGGCCACTTCGGCATGCATGTCCATCACCGCCCAGTCACCCATGCGCCGGGTGCGCAGACCGTGCAGTTGGGTGACGCCATCGACCGACAAAATCGTCTGCCGGATGCGTTTGATTTCTTCCGGGTCCAGCGCGTGATCGGTCAGGCTGTGAAAGGCCTCGACGGTGAAGTTCCAGCCCGCCTTGGCAATCATCACGCCCACGATGATGGCGGCCACCGCGTCCATGCTGTGGTAGCCCAGCAGGTTGGCCCCAATGCCCACCGCCACCACGAGAGACGACGCTGCATCGGCCCGCGCATGCCAGGCGTTGGCGATCAGCATCGACGACTTGAGCCGCTCGCCGATGCGCCGCATGTAATGGAACAAAGCCTCTTTGGCCACCAGCGTCAGCAAGGCAATGGCCAAGGCCATGGGGTGCACCGCATCCATGGCCTGACCGGCGTGCAGTTTGACCCCTGCCGACCAGACCAGCCCCAAGCCTGTGCCCACCAGAATCAGCCCAATGGCCAGCGCGGCGGCGGTCTCAAAACGGGCGTGGCCGTAAGCGTGGGTTTCATCGGCCTCAGCATGCGAGTGGTGGGTGGCAACCAGCACCACCCCATCGGCTAGCAAATCGGACAGGGAGTGAACGCCATCGGCGATCAGTGCTTGAGAGTGGGCCCAGAGCCCGGTGGCAATCTGCAAACTGGACAACGCGATATTGATCCACACGCTGACCCAGGTGGAGCGCAAGGCCTGGTGTTGTTCTTCGCTGGTGCGGGTCATGGCATGAGGGCGGTTTGAGGACTGGCGGTGCGGGTGGCGCAGCCTTGGCATATGCAGGCGGTGTGGCGGGCCGCATCCGGGATTTGCGCCAGCAGGGCGGCATCGAAAGTAACAGTGGTGCACCAGCAGGGCGGCTGCGCTTGGCCCGAGCTCTTTTCTAGCTCCATCGCGCACTGATTGGGCTGTGCGCACAGCGGACAGTGGTTGGCGTCAGTTGAGGCGATAGGGGGCATAGAGGAAGTTGAGGTGTGACCAAGGAGTAAGCCAAGAAGCTAAGGCTTTGCCAGTTTAGCGTCAATAACAGCGTTCCGTTTAGACTTGGAGCTCAATCCTGCGCAATGCGCCACGCCAATTGTTTGCCAACTCAAGTCCCCGTTTGCCGCTTGCACTTCTGCTGATTTTGGCGGGCCATACCCTGCTCCATGTTGTCCTGGGCTGGGTCTTGGGTTTGTCGGGCGATGAAGCGCACTACGCCCTCTACGCCGCTCATCTCGATCTAAGTTATTACGACCACCCACCTCTGGTCGGCTGGATTCAGTGGCCGCTGGTGGCCTTAGATACGCCACCGGGCCTGCTACGCGCGATTCCGCAGGTGCTGTGGGTGATCACCGCCGTTTTGGTGTACGTCATCGCACAGCGTTTGCAGGGCATTTTTTCACCGTCGTCTGATGCAGACGTCAGTGTGGGTTCCAACGTTAATTCAGGCGTGCCTTCAACGGCCGGCCTATGGGCTGTGATGGCCTTTGGTGTGGCCCCCATGTTTCACATTCTCGGTATTGGCCTGCTGCCCGACACGCTGCTGATGACGCTCACCGCTGCCGTGCTCTTGCAAACCCTGCGCATGCAAGACGCTGCTGAGGTAAGACGGCTTCAAGCTTGGCTGCTACTGGGCGCCCTCTTGGGCCTGGCGGGTTTGGCCAAGTACACGGCTATTTTTGTGGCGATACCGGTGGTGTTCTGCTTGATCGTGGCGCATGGTTGGCGCGTGTTGTGGGCACGCGGGCCATGGTTGGCGTTGGCGCTGGCCGTTGGTCTGGTGCTGCCTGTGTTTGTGTGGAACGCGCAGCACGACTGGATCTCGTTTGCTTACCAGCTGCACCATAGCTCGGGCAGCCAGTGGCAGATCTCCCAGATGGGGCTGTTTTTGGTGGCGCAGTGCTTGCTCTATCCCTTGTTGACTTGGGGAGTATTGGGTCTGCGGTGGCTCAATACGCAGGGCCGAAGTCCCCTCCTGTGCCGATCTGAGCTGAGCCTGCTGACTTTCTTTGCCCTGCCTTTTGGGGTGCTCATGGCCTTGTCCGGTGGTGGCTCAGGCCTGCCGCACTGGACGGCACCGGCTTGGGTCGCGCTGGCTCCGTTCGCCGGTGTGGGCCTGGCGGCGCTGTGGGCCACGGGTCGGCGGCGTTTGATCTGGGTGCTGGGCAGTTTGCAAGGGGCTTTGTGCTTGGCGCTGTACGCCCTCATGCTCAGCGCCGGGCCACCCTGGATCAGCAGCGAAAAACCACCCGAACCCATCAACCCCTTCACCGATTTTTACGGCTGGGACACAGCGGCTGCCAAAGCCCAGCAGCTCGCACAAACCCACCAAGTCCATCGCCTCGCCGTGCAAAACTGGACGCTGGTCAGCCGCTTGGCCTGGTACGCGCGCCCGCTGCCCGTGCATGTGCTGGACGCCGCGTTTGACCAGTCGCTGTTGTGGTCGGGCGAGCTGCCTTTGGGTGCGGATGTGCTGCTGATGGACTGGTCGCAAATGGCCTACCAGTTGCCCGTGGGTGCAGGCCAGTTCCAAAGCTGCACACCCCTGGAAGCCTTCCCCGTGCAACATTGGGGCCGGCCGGTGGCCCATTTTGCTTTTTATCTCTGCCGGGG
>CANCAO010000328.1 GCA_947374105.1 Comamonadaceae bacterium
GTCGGCCCCGGCTGGGGCAATGGCCGCGCCATTGCGGTGCGCTTTGCACAAGAAGGTGCTTCTATTTTTGGTGTGGATCGAGACATGGAGCGCATGGCGGAAACGGCGCGTCTGGTGGTAGAAGCCGGTGGCACGTTTGTCGCCGCCTCTTGCGACGTAACCAACAGCACGGCCATTGCCGCCGTGGTGACGCGCTGCATGACCGAGCTTGGCCGCATCGACATCCTCGTCAACAACGTGGGCGGCTCGGCCAAAGGTGGGCCGGTGGAGATGAGCGAAGAAGTGTGGGACGCGCAGATCGACCACAACCTCAAAAGCGTCTTCCTTACCTGCAAACACGTGCTGCCGCACATGGTGACGCAAGGCAGCGGCGCGATAGTCAACATCGCGTCCACCTCGGGCACACGCTGGACGGGTGCGGCGCAGATTGCCTACGCGGCCACCAAGGCCGGGGTGATTCAGTTCTCGCGCGTGCTGGCCGTGCAGTACGCCAAGCAGGGCCTACGCGTCAACACGGTCGTGCCGGGGCAGTTGCACACACCCATGGTCGAGGTGCGGCTGGCCGGGCAACGGGCGGGCGGTGACGTAGAAGCCCTGCTCAAACAACGCCAATCGCGCATCCCCCTGCCCTTCATGGGCGATGGGCGCGACACGGCCAATGCCGCGCTTTTCTTGGCCTGCGATGAATCGCGTTTTGTCACCGGCACCGAGATCGTGGTGGATGGTGGTATGTCCGTGCGCTGCGATTGAAATTCAATTAGGAAATTTGATGAAAAACTTTAATGTCACTCGCCGCACGCTTGCTCTCGCAGCCGCCGGTGCGATCTTGTCTTGCAACGCACTGGCCCAAACCAAAACCACGCGCATCATCGTGGCTTTCCCACCCGGTGGGCCGGTGGACTTTGTGGCCCGCACCCTGGCCGAGCCCCTGAGCAAAGAGCTGGGCCATCAGGTCATCGTCGAAAACAAGGCCGGGGCCAATGGGGCTATAGCCGCCGAGCTGGTGTCACGCGCTACGCCTGACGGCAGCGTTTTGTGGCTGACCAGCGTGGGCGCGGTGGCCATCAACCCGGCCCTGTACGACAAGCTCAGTTACGACCCCGTGCGTGACCTCGCCCCCGTGTCTCTGGTGGTCAACAACGTCGAGGTGCTGGTGGTGGGCGCCAACGCGCCGTACAACACGGGGGCCGAGTTTGTGGCCGCCAGCCGCCAGGCCAGCGCGCAAAAAGCCGTCCCACTGACCATGGCGTCTTCAGGCACGGGCAGCGTGCCGCATCTGGCGCTGGAGTTGCTCAACGACGCGGCCAAACTCAATGTACTGCACGTGCCCTACAAGGGCGCAGCACCGGCCATCAACGACGTGATGGCGGGCCACGTCAACGGTTTTTTTGGTGACATCCCCGGGCTGATCGGCCACATCAAAGGCGGCAAGCTCAAGGCCATCGCCATGGCATCGCCCAAGCGCCACCCGCTCTTGCCCGATGTGAAAACCTTTGAAGAAATGGGCGTGCCCGGCGTGGATTCGGACAACTGGTACGCGCTGTTCACCAGCAAGGGCACGCCGTCAGCCGAGGTGGATCGCGTGAACCAGGCTGTGCGCCGCACGCTGATGAGTGAGGCCGTTAAATCCAAGCTGATGGCATCCGGTGCTGAACCGGCGCCGTCCAGCCCTGCCGAGCTGGCCGCCTTGCTGAAAAGCGATGGCATCAAGTGGGCGCGTGTGGTGAAGTCCAAGAACATCAAGCCGGATTAATTTTTCCTCCCATTCCTCATCACATTCACCATGACCTCTGCCGTTCGCATCACCCCCATCCCCCCCGGCACCCGGCCCGAGCTGGCCGCACAAGAGGCGCAAATTACGGCCGAGCGCGGCCGCGTCTCGCCGCTCTACCAAATCTTGCTCAATAGCCCACCCATCGCCCACGGATGGGAGCAGATGCTTTCTGCCGTGCGCAACCGCAACAGCCTGCCTGCGGCCCTGCGTGAGCTGATCATCTTGCGCGTGGCGGTGTTGAACCGCGCGCCTTATGAGTTTGACGCCCATGTGCCGCACGCGGTGGCGGCTGGCGTCACGCAAGCAGCCATTGACGCGATGCGCGTTGTGCCTTTGGCTGCGGACGCGCCCTTATCAGCAGCAGAGCGCATAGCCATTCGCCTGGCCGACGCCATGACGCGTGACATCGAAGTGCCTGACGCGCTGTTCGACGAGGTGCAAGCGCACTTCAACGCCCAAGGCAAGATCGACCTGGTGGCCACCGTTGCGGCCTACAACATGGTGTCGCGCTTTCTGGTGGCCTTGCACATTGGGCATTGAGCGACCTCACCCCCATGACACAAGCCACCGACTTCATCCTCATCAAAGCCAGCGTCAGCACCGACGCTGTGCCCGCACTGGCCCAGGCTGCCCAACAATTTTGCGCGCAAAGTGCCACCCCCCTCTCCCTGCATCGCACAGCCTGGTCAGCCGACACACAAACGCTGTACCTCTACGCCCGCCTAAGCCAACGCACCGACTTGAGTGACAGCGCCCTGCCCGCGCTGCATGCCGCCTTTGCGCAGGCGTGCCCGCAGGCCAAAGACATCCGTGTCGCACGCCTGGAAAACGTCTTCTCACGCGCGGGTCTGTCTCACTCAGAGTCAGCCGTTTTCCATTACGTGGTCGAGACCGACCCCGAAGACGGCTGGGCCGATGAAATTGCCCGCTGGTACGACACAGAGCACATGCCCGGTCTGGCCGCCGTCTCGGGCTGCATCCTCGCCATGCGCTTGTTGAATCACGACCACGGCCCCGACTCACCTGTGTCCTTCGCATGCTACGACTTGGTCAACACCCAAACCCTGGGCTCACCCGACTGGCTGGCAGTGCGGCACACGGCCTGGAGCGACATCGCCCGCCCGCACTTCACCAACACCTTGCGCACCATGTTTGACGTCATCGCATGAACGCCTTTGATGAGCTGAACCGGCGGCAATGGATAGGAAGCTCTCTGGCGGCGGGGCTCTCTACCCTGCCGTGGTCTGCCATCGCCCAAAGCAACTGGCCCAGCAAACCAGTGCGCTTCGTTGTGCCCTTTGTCCCCGGTGGAACCTCTGACATCGTGGCCCGCACGGTGGCCAACGAGCTGACCAAACAGCTCAGCCAACCGGTGCTCATCGACAACAAGTCCGGCGGCGGTGGCGTAC
>CANCAO010000329.1 GCA_947374105.1 Comamonadaceae bacterium
CGGCTGGTGCCATCGGTTTCCCAATGGAGCTCTTTCGGAAATACGGGGGATGGGGTGTCCATGGGATTGTCTTCCGGTCAAATGCTTTTGGATAAAGCCAATGATGACTCGATTATTAATATCGACCAATAGAATAGTGTGAATACACAACATAGATTTTATGAATATAAAGTCACTGGGAACGTCACATGGAATACGCATGGAACTGAAAGACATTGATCTCAACCTGCTGGTGGTCTTCAACCAGTTGCTGATCGAACGACGGGTCTCCAAAGTCGCCGAAACGCTGGGCTTGTCGCAACCCACGGTGAGCAATGCGCTAGCGCGTCTGCGCAAATTGACGAACGACCCCCTGTTCCTGCGCACCACCCGGGGGATGGAGCCAACCCCGTTTGCTGATCGGCTGGCCGAGCCGGTCGCCCACGCGCTGAGGCTGATCCACAGCGCGGTCAACCAAGAAACCCCCTTCAACCCCACCACCGCTCAGCGCGCTTTCACGCTGGGGATGACCGACATTGGGGAAATCTATTTTTTGCCCACGCTGATGGAGGAACTCGCCCGCGTCGCGCCGAGTGTGACGATCAGCACAGTGCGCAACACCGCCGTTAATTTGAAGGATGAGATGGAGCTGGGTCACGTTGATTTGGCGGTTGGGCTCTTGCCCCAGCTCAAGGCGGGCTTCTTTCAGCGCAGCCTATTCAAGCAACGCTATGTGTGCATGTTTCGCCAGGGCCATCGGCTCGACCAAGGCCACATCTCATTGGCTGAGTTCACGCAGGCTGACCATGTGGTGGTGGTGTCAGAGGGCACGGGCCACAGCAAAATTGACGCGCTGCTGGCGCGCAGCGGCATTGCGCGCAAGGTGCGCCTGACCGTGCCACACTTTGTCGCGGTCGGGCACATCTTGCAGCACACCGACATGGTGGCCACCGTACCGGAGCGCCTTGCACAGGCGCTGGTTCAGCCGTTCAAGCTGACCTATGTCAGCCACCCGGCCACGCTGCCTGAGGTCGCCATCAATGTGTTCTGGCATGCCAAAGTGCACAAAGACGCGGCCAATGAGTGGCTGCGCGGTGTAATCTGCCGGGTTCACGCTGACGTCCGCTAAGAGCACGCCAGATCCAGCCGGTCTTGCAAGGTCATCCAAGCGCAAGACTTTGCAAACGCAGCACCTCACGCACGAAGGTCACGCGCCAAAACTCAAAGCACCCGTAGGCAAGGGGCGCCCTAGCGCGTTGGTCAGGATGGTGAAATGCATGGTCTCATCCGCCGCCAAACGTGCCGCCACTTTGGCGAGGTCTTTGCTGCCAAAGGCCGGAATGACTCCCAGATAAGCGTTCGTCGCCCCCAACTCCAGGCGGGCCGCCAAGTCAAGCACATCGCCTTGATTTTTCAGGGTGTCGGCCTTGAGCGCCTTGGCGTAGTCGTTGAGTGCTTTTTCGGCGACAGGTGTGCCTCCCATTTTTTGAATGGTGGCAATCAACACGTCGCGGTGAACCTTGTGGTGGCCCTGGAACAGCACCGCGATATCCAGCACACCTTTTTGCAACAGGCCACTGCCTGCGCCCAGTTGATACGCGTTGATGGCCTCGTGCTCCAGGCCCAGCGCCACGTTCA
Organism: Comamonadaceae bacterium; assembly: GCA_947374105.1. Taxonomy (GTDB): domain Bacteria; phylum Pseudomonadota; class Gammaproteobacteria; order Burkholderiales; family Burkholderiaceae_C; genus CANCDA01. The sequence continues at coordinate 1,618 of CANCAO010000329.1, forward strand.
GGATGGACACATCCTTGGACATGTCGCCCCCCATACCTTGCGCCAGCGACTCTTTGCCCGCCAAAATAGCCACGGCCATGGCCGACAGGGTGCCCGAGGTGCCCAAAAACGAGCGGCGGTTGGTGATGATGGTATTGCTCATGAAAATCTCCTTAAAGTTGAAAAACCGATCGAGAACGACTTGAAATCAGACGGCATGCCAAAAAATGTAGTCCGCCTGGTACTGCACGATTTGCTTCTGGCCCGTGTTGCCAGCGGCACAGGCCATGGCCGGTGCCACGCCACCGCGTGTGGCCACGCGCTGGATGAAACTCACGCCTTGCATGGCACCCATGCCCACGGCGGGGTTGGCTTTGACAAGCTGCAGTGGAATATTGCCGTCGCCACCGGGTGCGACAGCCTGCTGTACAGCGGTCACTTTGGATCCATCGCCTGACTCCCAAGTGGCGGGCGGCCCGTAGTAACGACCCACGGTTTTGCCACTGCGATCCGTCAGCGTCGCGCTAGGCCCCACAAACACCCATTCAAACTGACCCGCCATGTCTTTCTTGGCACGGCATTCGTAAGTAATGCTGCCAGCGCCCACCGTTTCCATGCTGACGCTATGACCCATTGGAACCTTCACAGCTTCAGGCAAAGTAGCTTGGTTGAACATGGGCACCATGCTTGCCGAGCCGCCTGCACAGCCCGCCAAAACCGCCAGACTGACAACACCAAAAACCTTGGTGACTTGCTTCATGACAGACCTCTTTCTTGATGACATGGGGTCGGGCATCAACCCCTTTATGAATTGCCCTTTTGCTTCACCTATCTCAAATACGCGGCTTCACTTCCGATGGATTCAGATTTCTTTCAATTATTTTTTGAACCGGGCTTGAATCCATGCAGCGGCTTTACACGTATTTGTTTCATGAGCCACAATCGCTGCCATGCAAAACACAGTTACTGATACCGAACTGAACACTTTGATCAACCAGATTGGGTTGGGAGATGAAGCCGCCATGAAACGTCTGTATGAATTGACCGCGCCCCGCCTGTACGGGCTGGCTTTACGCGTGGTCAGAAAGCCGGAATGGGCCGAAGACGTGTTGCAAGAGGCGTACCTGAATGTCTGGCGGACGGCTCTGGATTTCCGCAGCACCTTGAGCCCGCCTCTGGCCTGGATGGGCCTGATCGTGCGCAGCCGCGCGCTAGACCTGTTGCGACGCCGGGCTACCGACCGCAGCCACCTGACACAAGAGTTCGACGAACTCCTGGAAGACACACTAGAGGGCCCCTCCCCCAACCCTCAGGATCTCCAACAGTCCAGCCAGATGGCGCAGGCGCTGCACCAATGCTTGAGTGGGCTGGACCACAAACAGCGCCAAGTGGTGAGCCTGGCCTACCTGCGTGACCTGAGTCACAGCGAATTGGCCCAGCAACTCAGCCTGCCGCTGGGCACCGTCAAAACCTGGATACGGCGTGGGTTGGACCAATTGCGCCATTGCATGACGCGCTTTGCCTGAGCCGGAACACCACCATGAACCTGTACAAACACCCCGACCGGCTGGACACCTTGGCC
>CANCAO010000330.1 GCA_947374105.1 Comamonadaceae bacterium
CAGGGCTACCAGTTGCTGTTGGGGCAAAGCAATTACGACCTGAAGACTGAAGAGTCCCTGGTGGCCACCTTCATGGGCCGCCGGGTGGACGGCCTGGTGCTCACCGGAGGCACGCATTCCGTGCTGACCACCAAGCGCCTGCGCCAAGGCGGCATCCCCGTGGTGCAGACCTGGGACTTGCCCAAAAAACCCATTGATATGGTGGCCGGGTTTTCCAACTTCGAGGCGGGTCGGGCCGTGGGGCAGTACCTGCTGGCCAAGGGCTGGCGCAAGCTCTGCTTTGCGGGTGGGCCGGACGACCGGTCCGTCGCGCGTTTGGAGGGCTTGCGCAGTGCGGTGGACAAGGTGCGCGGGGCGAAGCTCAGCGTTGAGCCGCTGCCCGCTGGCGCATCATTTGCGGGCGGGCGAAAAGTGGTGGCATCCCTGCTGCAAAACAAGTCACTGCCCGAGGCGATCTTCTTCGGCAACGACGCCTTGGCCGCAGGCGCGCTGATGGAGTGCCAGCACCGCCACATCGCCGTGCCCAGTCAACTCGCCATCTTCGGATTTTCGGATCTGGATGTGGCAGCTGCCATGGAGCCCGCCCTCACGTCCATCCGCGTCCCCACAAGAGCCATGGGTGAGGTAGCCGCGAACATGCTGCTGGCACGGCTCAAAGGGGAGCCCCTGGAGATCAGAATGCGGGATTTGGGGTTTGAGTTGATGGCGCGGGAGAGTGCGTGATGAACTGCTCAAATCCGCCGTGTCAGCGGTGACGGTGGGGGTCATTCAAGCTGGTATTGAGATTACGCGTGAGCAAGACGCCACCAAGGCGCAGGCGATTGAGGCTTGGCTCAACCAGCTTGCGCAGTCTTACCGGGTGCTGGCCGCCACTGCGTTAACGCACGGTATGAAGACTTTAGGCTCGCAACGCTCTGAAAGTTGAATTTGGCGCGTTATAATTGCAGGCTAGATCGGTGTGTGGCGCAGCCTGGTAGCGCACTTGCATGGGGTGCAAGGGGTCGAAGGTTCGAATCCTTTCACACCGACCATATGAATCAAGGACTTAGAGTAAAAATGCTCTAAGTCCTTTCTTCTTTGTGGCTCAGGTTTGTCAAATTGCCCCCACCATTGCCCCCACTGCTGCAAAAGCTGGCGGCCATCCTTCCAAATTGCCCCCACCCGAATTAGTCATCGACTTGCAGCATGTGGTCGGTCTGGGTTGTTGCTGGAGCGTCGTGGTATATCTGACGTGCGAAAATTGGCACCCATTCGGAGAAATCATGGTCACAAATAAAAGTTTGACGGTTAAGGGCGTTGAGGTAAACCTCACATCAAAGGACGATGAGGACTACATCAGCCTTACCGACATGACCAAAAGTTTCAACGGTGCAGATCAGCTCATCAAAAATTGGTTGCAAAACAAGAACACCGTCGATTTCTTGGGTGTTTGGGAGCAATTGAACAACCCTGGTTTTAATCTGGTGGAATTCCACCTAATTAAAAACGAAGCCGGTTTGAACCGGTTTGTGATGTCAGCCAAGCAGTGGACAGAGCGGACCAAGGGAATTGGCCTGCTTGCGCGTGCCGGGCGCTATGGTGGCACCTTCGCCCACAAAGACATTGCCTTTGAATTCGGTTCCTGGTTGAGCCCTGAGTTCAAGCTGTACCTGATCAAGGAATTCCAGCGTTTCAAAGAGCAAGAGGCGCTTTCCGGCGGGATTGAGTGGAGCATCCGCCGCTCGCTGGCAAAAGTGCAGTACAGGGTTCATACGGACGCCGTCAAAGAACATTTGATCCCGGCCCAACTCACTGGCGCGCAAATTGGATTTGTGTATGCCAACGAGGCAGACATTTTGAACAAAGCGCTGTTTGGGATGACCGCCAAGGAATGGCGCACTGCCAACCCTGAGGCTGAGGGCAACATTCGGGACAACGCGACCATGGAACAACTGGTTGTGATGTCCAGCCTGGAAAGCCAGAACGCTTTGCTTATCCAGCAACAGATGAGCCAGAGCGATAGGCTTGTGATGTTGAACACTTTGGCTAGAAGTCAGCTCACATCGTTGCTGTCAAACCCAAGTATCAAGAGTTTGGAAAACAAGCCGCTGCTGAATTAGCTGGAACGAAAGCCAGCGGCCACGCTGGCTTACAGGCCGTTTCGGCCTGTAGCCCCCGTATTCCGTGCGTAAGCAGCTACTAAATTTGTAGCAACACCCAAAAGCCAAGGCGCGCGGGCTGAGGGAGCCCCCACGGGGGGCGGACGGGCAGACCAGCGCGCAGGGCTGATGCCGCGCAGCGGCGAAGCACAAGGGTGGGCGGGGGCACACACCACACGACTGGCCGCAGGCCACTGACCAGCCACACAGCGCGCAGCGCCTGACCAATGCCACGGTGCCACGATAGCCACAAGGGCGCGCAGACGGCGGCGCGTAGGGCGTGCCAACGACCGGGAAGCGCCGACGGCTGTGCGACCGACTCCAGCGAAGGCCACTTTGCATAACGCCTGTTGCCTTCACCCGAAGGGCGCGAAGCGGTGACCGCCACCAAGCGGAGCTTTAGCGCAGCGACTGGCGGGCACTGAGGGCAATGCGGCGTTATGTAAAAGCGAAGCGGGTGGCCGTAGCGGGCGCGTGCCATAACTGCCACGAACAGCACGGCTGCCAGGCCGAGCCGCAGGCGACGGCTGATCCAGCACGATGCGCAAGCGAGCCGAGGCCATATCTGCGCACCAGCGCACTGACCAACACTTGCGAAGCACTGGCGATGTAACTCCCCAGCACCTGTGCGGGGCGCACCAGCGCCGCGCGCACTGGCTGACACCACAGCGCTGGCAAAACGAAAGCGGTGATGCTGGGTGGACTGGCCCACAGCGCGCAGCGCAGTTCAATCAAAAAACAGGCCGCCCAGCATGACCGCGCTGTTCGCCAACGCCACGCGACAGCTTCGTGGTGCCTGGCCATTGCGGTACTCCGCATTGGCCACTGACCAAAGCTACAGACTCACGAAAATGGAAAGCGGTGATGTTGGGTGCGCTGCCACCAGCGCAAAGCGCCATCCAACAGGCAGCGTGCCCGGCATGACCGCGCTGGTGGAGGTCACTGACACGCATCGAGCGCCGAAGGGTCGTCACTGTCTGCCGCCTTCGCGGTAGCTGATCAAACCCATGCGCAGCACTTTTTATATGCCAAATAGG
>CANCAO010000331.1 GCA_947374105.1 Comamonadaceae bacterium
ATCACCGCCATGCCACTGATCAAAGGCGGCCGGCTAGCACTTCTGGGCGTGGGCAGCGCGACTCGCGTCGACGTGTTTCCTGATGTTCCCGCGATTTCTGAAATTCTGCCAGGCTTCCTGTCTGAAACCTGGATGGGCATCGTGGCACCGCCGGGTACGCCAGCCCCCGTGGTTCAGAAGCTTTCCGAAGCCATCGCCAAGGTCACACAGGATCCCGAGTTCAGAAGGCGTATGGCAGACCTGTACGCCACCCCCATCGGCAACACCCCGACTCAAATGTCGGAAATCATCAAAAAAGATACCGAACGCTGGTCGAAAGTGATCCATTCGGCCAATATCAAAGCCGACTGAAAAAGCCAGATGCTCCCATTTAAGCTGCTCAATTACCTCGGCGCGAATGAACAACCGACGGCCGGGGTTCTCGTCGGCTCTACCGTGTTTCCTTTGTCCGATATCCTGTCAAGCCTGCCTGGGCAGCCCAGCGCCGCCCGCTCGGTTCTCGATGTGCTGGACGATTGGGGCTCGTATGCGCCGCGGGTACAGGCGGCGGCAAAGCTGGCACTTGAGCGGCAAATGCCTGGTGAGCAACTGGAAAAGCTTCACCTGCTAGCGCCCTTGCTTTATCCGGGTGCCGTGTATTGTGCCGGTGCCAACTACACCGACCACGTGCTTGAAATGGCGCGAATCAGCAACCTAGCCGCTGACCCTGACCCTAGAGAGGTGGGCTTGAAGCCCTGGCATTTCCTGAAACCTTCACGCAGTTGCATCGTGGCCAGTGGAACGACCATCCAACGGCCCTCAGGCTCTCAAAAGCTGGATTGGGAAGCAGAGTTGGTCGCCGTGATTGGACTCATGGCGCGTGATGTCTCGGTCGCTGACGCTTTGCGCCACGTTGCTGGCTACACCATTGCCAACGATCTGTCAGCGCGCGACCTATCGCGCCGCCATCCGCTCGCTGCGGGATCGCCATTTCGCTTCGACTGGACGGCGCACAAGGGCTTTGACGGCTCCTGTCCGCTGGGTCCATGGATAACGCCTGCGGAACAAATCAAAAATCCGCAGAACCTCGAAATCAGATTGTGGGTCAACGACGACATCAAACAAGACTCGAATACCAGCCAGATGATCTTTACGGTCGCCGAGCAGATTGCCCATCTATCTACCATCGTGACCTTGCACCCTGGTGATATTGTGCTGACCGGCACACCCGCAGGCGTTGGAGCAGCCCGTGGGGAGTTTCTCCAGCCAGGCGATCGGGTGGTGGTTGAGATCGAAGGTCTCGGACAACTTGAGTCGCACATCGCCTAGCCCCCATTACAGAACAGGAGAAAAATAAATGACCGCTACTGCTGACATGATCGCCCAGCCACTGGTCGAGCCGGACAACAAAAAATCGATCGTCAAGCCCTACGTGCTTTCGCATGGCACTCTGGAGTGCTACAGCCTGAAGGAATCACGCCCCTTCTACGAAGAATTCCTGGGCCTGGAATGTGTACGCCATGGGAAACGGACCATGGCGGTGCGGTGTGGCCTGAAATTTCATATCGTCTGCGTCGAAGCGGGCGATCGTCTTCATCCCGTGAATGTGATGAACCATTGGGGCCTTGATGTGCAGTCCAGAGAAGCGGTGGACGCAGCCCACGAAGCGGCGCTTCGTCTGAAGGACCACTACAAAATCCGCCAGGTGTTCAATCCGGTGGATCAACACGGCGTGTACTCGTTCTACCTGATGGATTTGGATCGGAATTATTGGGAGATCCAACACTTCCCAGGATTCCAGCATGATGAGTTTTTCAATGCGGGGGATCGCTTTCCAATGGACCAAGTCGCGCCGCTTACCAGTGCGTAAAGCGCAGCGACTCTCAGCTTACTTTTGATGTCGAACCAGCGCCATGGCAGAGCCGATTAGCGAGGCAACCTCGCTCATATTGCTGGGAACAATCAGCGTTGTGGTGGCATCAGCGGCCACGGCGCTGTAAGCTGCTACTGCTTTTTCTGCCACCTTGAGCTGGACGGCAAGCTCGCCCCCGGGCTTCTGGATGGCGCTGGCCACCAATTCGATGGCCTCGGCATTGGCTTCTGCCACTGCTTTGATGTAGGCGGCTTCACCCAAAGCTTTGTTGATGACGGCCTGTTTTTCACCTTCTGATCTGGCAATAAAGGCCTCGCGTTCTCCAGTTGCAATGTTGATTTGCTCCTGACGGCGGCCTTCAGACGCGGCAATCAGCGCGCGTTTTTCACGCTCTGCCGTGATCTGAGCCTGCATGGCGTGCAAAATTTCTTTGGGGGGGGTCAGGTCTTTGATCTCATAGCGCAGCACCTTCACGCCCCAGTTCAACGCCGCTTCGTCAATGGCCTGCACCACTTGGGCGTTGATGATGTCGCGCTCTTCAAAGGTTTTATCAAGTTCGAGCTTGCCAATCACGCTGCGCAACGAGGTTTGTGCTAGCTGCGTCACTGCCGTGATGTAGTTGGACGAGCCATAGCTGGCGCGCATCGGATCGGTCACCTGAAAGTACAGGATGCCGTCCACCTGCAACTGGGTGTTGTCGCGCGTGATGCAAACCTGGCTGGGCACGTCCAGCGGAATTTCTTTGAGACTGTGCTTGTAGGCGACCCGGTCCACAAAAGGAACGAGGATGTTCAGGCCGGGCGTGAGGTAGCCGTGGTACTTGCCTAGCCGCTCGATGACCCAGGCGTTTTGCTGTGGCACCACCTTGATGGACTGAAAAATAAAAATGACAGCGATGACAAAAAGAACGATGGAGATTTCCATATCTGGCTTTCTAGGGTTGGTGTTTTTCAAGAACGAGTTGGCTGCCACGCACTTCAACAATGTGGTGCATGCCGGTCGAGGGCAAGGTGCCCGCTGCGCGAACCGCCGACCACTGCGCACCCCGGTATTTCACGCTGGTCGTGCCATCCGCTTTCCAGCTGTCCACCTGCAAGGTCTCTCCAATGTCCAGGTTGACATCCCGATTGGTGCCCGTGTTAGAAGTCTCCGTGGTTCTTTTTCTGACCAGATAGCACGCAACGACAGCACCACCGCCCACGAGAGCGGCCACGGTCAATTGCATGCTGACAGAGGCCCCCGCGTGTGCGGCTAGGGCGGCGCAGGCCAGACCGATCGACAGCATGAGCAAGTAAAAGGTGCCGCTGAGCAATTCAAGGG
>CANCAO010000332.1 GCA_947374105.1 Comamonadaceae bacterium
CGTCAAAGCCCTGGCCATGGGCGCCAACGCCGTCTGCATCGGCCGCCCCTACCTGTGGGGCTTGGGCGCCTTTGGCCAGCCCGGCGTGGAACGCGTGCTGGACATCCTGCGCACTGAGTTGGCTGGCACCATGCAACAAATGGGCGCACCCAATATTGCGTCAATCGTGCCGGAAATGGTGCTGAAGGGTGGATAGTCAATAAAACCGTGCGTAGGAAGCTATTATTTCAATAGCAACTCCACCACCCACTCCCCAATCGCCAGCGAACTCGTCAGCCCCGGCGACTCTATGCCGAAGAGGTTGACCAAGCCCGGCACGCCGTGCTCGGCAGGCCCCTGAATCACAAAATCACTCGCGGCCTCATGCTGCGCGTTGATCTTGGGGCGAATGCCGGCATAGCCAGGCAGCAAGGCTCCATCGGGCAGGGCTGGCCAGTATTTACGCACCTCGGCATAAAAGACTTCACCGCGTGCGGGCTGAACCACCAGGTCTTCCGGAGAATCGACCCACTGCACATCCGGGCCAAACTTGGCTTGGCCGCCCAAGTCCACGGTGAGGTGCACGCCCAGGCCTGCTGCTTCGGGCACGGGGTAGATGAGGTGCTGAAACGGTGAGCGGCCCGAGAGGGTGAAGTAGTTGCCTTTGCAGTAGTAGGCAGCGGGCACGAGGCGGGCGTCCAGCCCTTCAATGCGGTTAGCCAGTGCCGGAGCGTGCACGCCTGCGGCGTTGATGACGCTGTTGGCGATGAGCTGGGTGCCGTCTTGCATTTGGAGCATCAAGCCGTCCCCATCAACCTGATTCATCACCTGAGCGAGAGCCAGCGGGGCGTTGAGCACCACCATGCCGCCCGCATGCTCCAGGTCACCTTGCAAGGCCAGCATGAGCGCGTGGCTGTCCACGATGCCGGTGCTGGGCGAGTGCAACGCGGCCACGCAATGCAGGGCGGGCTCCAGGGCCACGGCTTGCTCGCGAGTGAGCAAGACGAGGTCGTTCACGCCGTTGGCGGCGGCTTTGGCTTGGATGGCTTGCAGTTGGGCGTGCTGCGCTTCGCTGGTCGCCACGATCAGCTTGCCGCAGCGGCGGTGGCCAATGCCGCGTGCTTCGCAATAGGCGTACAGCATTTGCCGACCCTGCACGCACAGCCGCGCCTTGAGCGAGCCTTGCGGGTAGTAAATGCCCGCGTGGATGACTTCGGAGTTCCGTGAGCTGGTCTGTGTGCCAATGGCTTCAGCCGCCTCCAGCACCATGACCTCGCGCCCCTGCAAAGCCAAGGCCCGCGCCACGGCCAGGCCTACGACGCCTGCGCCTATGACTACGCAATCTAGTTTTTCCATGGGCCGTCCTTCTTCATTGAGTCTGTCGGCGTTGTTGCCGGTGGGTGGATTTTCGCTGAGAGGTAGTCTAAGACCACCTCCGCAGACGTACCGAGTGGCTGGGGAGGGGCGTAGCGGCCATTCGCGCGTGCTACAAAATTTCGACCGATCAGACGGTCGTTACGCCAACCATTTTCAAACACTACAAATCATCCTGCGCGAGCGTGCCGCGAAGAACAGCCCCGGACACTTGGTGCGTTCGCCCACCACAGCAATACAGACACAGCAGCTCACAAAAACAAAAGGTGAGAAAAGCTCAAAAAGAGCTTGATAAACTGCCACCACCATGACCCAACACACCCCCACCCCAGGTAAAGCCCCGCTGCTCACCTACAAGCTGCAGCCCACAACGCCCACCCTCAAACTGCCAGAAAACAGTTGCGACACCCACGTCCACATCTTCGGCCCCGGCGCGCGCTTTCCCTACGCGGCAGACCGCACGTGGACGCCCGTGGATGCCCCCAAAGAAACGCTGTTTGCCATGCACCGCCAGATGGGTGTGAGCCGTTGCGTGATCGTGCAATCGCTCATTCACGGCTTTGACAACCGCGTGGTGGAAGACGCCATTGAGGCCAGCCAACGCCGCTACCTGGGCGTGGCGCTGGTGCCAGTGAACGTGGCAGATGCAGAGTTGCGCCGCTTGGCAGACGCGGGCTTCAAGGGCGTGCGCTTTCACTTCATGAACAAGGCGATGGTGGACAACACCATGACAGACATTTTGGCGCTGACCCAACGCCTCAAGCCCCTGGGCTTGCACCTGCAAGTGCATTTTGAGAGCAGCATGATTCACCACCTGGCCGATCCGCTCACGCGCAGCGCCGTGCCGGTGGTGATTGACCACATGGGCCGGGTTGATGCGGCACTGGGTGCAGAGCACGCTGACTTTGCCGCGCTGCATGACCTGCTGAAAAACCCGCAGTTCTGGGTGAAGGTCAGCGGCATTGACCGCATCGACCCGAATCCGCCCTACCCCCACGGCGTGCCCCTGGCCCGCCTGCTGCTGGAGAGCTACCCCGACCGCTGCGTCTGGGGCACCGACTGGCCGCACCCGAACCACAACCACGTGCCGGATGACGGCGTGCTCTTCGATGCGCTGGCCCGCATTGCCACCACGCCTGCGCGGCTGGCGCAACTGATGGTCACCAATCCTGAGCAGCTCTACGGGTTTACCGCGTAGATTTTTCATCGACTTTCCTCGCAAAATCACACCCCATGAGCGCTCAATTACTTACCCCCATCACCTCACCTACTCTGTCACTTAAACCCGGACGGCTGGCGGGCAAAGTGGCCTTGATCACCGGTGCAGGCTCCGTTGGCCCCGGTTGGGGCAATGGCCGCGCCATTGCGGTGCGCTTTGCGCAAGAAGGTGCTTCTATTTTTGGTGTGGACCGCGACATGGACCGCATGGCGGAAACAGCGCGTCTGGTCACTGAGGCCGGTGGCACGTTTGTGGCCGCAAGCTGTGACGTCACCAGCAGCGCTGAGATTGCCGCCGTGGTGACGCGCTGCATGGCCGAGCTGGGCCGCATCGACATCCTCGTCAACAACGTGGGCGGCTCCGCCAAGGGCGGCCCCGTGGAGATGAGCGAAGAAGTGTGGGATGCGCAGATCGACCACAACCTCAAAAGCGTCTTCCTCACCTGCAAACACGTGCTGCCGCACATGGTGACGCAGGGCAGCGGCGCGATTGTCAACATCGCGTCCACCTCGGGTATGCGCTGGACCGGGGCGGCGCAGATTGCCTATGCGGCCACCAAGGCTGGGGTCATTCAGTTCTCCCGTGTGCTGGCGGTGCAGT
>CANCAO010000333.1 GCA_947374105.1 Comamonadaceae bacterium
CGCAAGAGCCGCCTTAAAGGCCGTCAGGCCGATGAAGTGTCGCAGGACGAGGTGGTGGCCTTGATTGGGCCCAAGCCTGTCGAAGGCCATCGGCGCGATCTGCTGATTGAAAATTTGCACAAGCTCAACGACGCTTACCGTTGTCTGCACGACCGGCATCTGGTGGCCCTGGCCAAAGAGATGAACCTGCCCATGGCCGAGGTGTATGAGGTGGCCACCTTCTATCACCACTTCGAGGTGGTGCGCGGTGATGATGCTGCCCCTGGCCTGACGGTGCGCGTGTGCGACGGTCTGAGCTGCGAGCTGGCCGGTGCGCAAGATTTGTTGGCACGCCTGCCCGCCCTGCTGGGCCGCGACGATGTGCGCGTGGTAGCGGCACCCTGTGTGGGCCGCTGCGAGCAGGCCCCGGTGGCGGTGGTGCATCAGAACCCGGTGTTGCTTGCCACGCCTGAGGCTGTGGTTTCAGTGGTGAACTCGACTTTGGGTCAACACCCAACGGCGCAAGAGGCTACTAATTTCATAGCAAGTGAGTTTGCATTGAAGAGCGTTTCGCCTGAGCCAAACGCGCAAGAAGTGGCCCCAGCCTATGCCGGCTACGCTGCCTACCGCGCCCAAGGCGGCTACGCGCTGGCGCAAGCCGTCAGCCAGGGCACGCAAGATACTGAATCCGTCATCAAGGCAATGGAAGACTCCGGCTTGCGCGGCCTGGGCGGTGCCGGTTTCCCGGCCGGACGCAAGTGGCGCATCGTGCGCGACCAGCCCGCCCCGCGCCTGATGGCGGTGAACATTGACGAGGGCGAGCCCGGCACTTTCAAAGACCGCACGTATCTTGAGCGCGACCCGCATCGCTTTTTGGAGGGCCTCCTGATCGCCGCCAAGGTGGTGGGTATTGACGCCTGCTACATCTACCTGAGGGACGAATACCACGGCTGCCGCGCCATTTTGGAGGCCGAGCTCAAAGCCTTGCAGGCCAACCCGCCGTGCGATCGGCCCTTGATTGAGCTGCGCCGCGGTGCCGGGGCCTACATCTGCGGTGAAGAGTCCGCCATGATCGAGAGCATCGAGGGCAAACGCGGTGAGCCGCGCATGCGCCCGCCCTACATCGCGCAAGTGGGCCTGTTTGGCCGCCCGACGCTGGAGCACAACTTCGAGACCCTGTACTGGGTGCGCGACATTGTGGAAAAAGGCCCGCAGTGGTTCAGCAGCTTTGGCCGCAATGGCCGCAAGGGGCTGCGGTCTTTTAGCGTCAGCGGGCGCGTCAATCACCCGGGCGTCAAGCTGGCGCCGGCGGGTATTTCGGTGCGTGAGCTGATAGACGAGTACTGCGGTGGCATGCTGGATGGCCACAATCTGTACGCCTACCTACCCGGCGGCGCTTCGGGCGGCATTTTGCCCGCCAGCATGGACAACATTCCGCTGGACTTTGACACCTTGCAGCCCTATGGCTGCTTCATCGGCTCGGCCGCCGTCATCGTGCTGGGCCATCAGGACAGCGCGCGTGACGCCGCCACCAACATGATGCGTTTCTTTGCGCATGAGAGCTGCGGCCAATGCACGCCTTGCCGCGTGGGCACGGTCAAAGCCGTGGCGCTGATGGAAGTCCCGGTGTGGGACAACGAGACGCTGGAAGACCTGTGCCAAGTCATGGGCGATGCGTCCATTTGTGGCCTGGGGCAAGCCGCACCCAACCCCATCCGCTGTGTTCAAAAATACTTTCCCCAGGAGTTGGCCGTATGAACGCCCCCGCCAAATTCATTGAAATCATGCCGCAAACGGTTGACCTCACGCTGGACGGCCAAGCCGTCAAAGCCTTTGAAGGCGAGACCCTGTTGAGCCTGGCCAAGCGCGTCGGCATCAGCATTCCCCACCTGTGTTTTAAAGAGGGCATGCGCCCGGACGGCAACTGCCGCGCCTGCGTGGTCGAGGTCAAGGGTGAGCGCACACTGGCCCCCAGCTGCTGCCGCACCGTCACCGCCGGTATGGACGTGCAATCCAGTAGCGAACGCGCCGTCAAAAGCCAGAAGATGGTGCTGGAGATGCTGCTGTCCGACATGCCGGATGTGGGCTACAAGTGGGATGAACAAGACGAGTCGCTCCAGCACGGCGAGTTGAGCGTGTGGGCCGACCAGATGGACGTGACCGTGCGCCCCGAGCTCAAAGCCCTGCGCCGCGAGCAGCCCAAGTCCGACCTGTCGCACCCGGCCATGGCCGTGAACCTGGATGCCTGTATCCAGTGCAACCGCTGCGTGCGCGCCTGCCGCGAAGAGCAGGTCAACGACGTGATTGGCTACGCCCTGCGCGGCAGCCACAGCGAGATCGTGTTCGACCTAGCCGACCCCATGGGCGACAGCACCTGCGTGGCTTGCGGCGAATGCGTGCAAGCTTGCCCGACTGGTGCGCTGATGCCAAAAACGCAAATCGGCTCGCAAATCGTAGATAAAAAAGTGGACTCGGTCTGCCCCTTCTGTGGTGTGGGTTGCTTGCTGACCTACAACGTCAAAGACAACAAAATTGTGAGTGTCGATGGGCGTGACGGCCCGGCCAACCACAGCCGCCTGTGCGTTAAAGGCCGTTTCGGCTTTGACTACGCCAGCAACCCGCAGCGCTTGACCGTGCCGCTGATCCGCAAAGCGGGCGTGGCCAAAGACCCCGAGGCGCTGAATACGTTGAACCGCCACACGGCCGACTGGTCAGAGGTGTTCCGCGAGGCGACCTGGGAAGAGGCGTTGTCGTTCACGGCGGGCTCGCTCAAAGGCTTGCGTGACACGCATGGCAAGAAGGCCTTGGCAGGTTTTGGCTCGGCCAAGGGCAGCAACGAAGAGGCTTACCTCTTCCACAAACGGGTGCGCACCGGCTTTGGCTCCAACAACGTGGACCACTGCACCCGCCTGTGCCATGCCTCTAGCGTGGCAGCTCTGCTGGAGGGCGTAGGCTCGGGCGCGGTGAGCAACCAGGTCAACGACGTGGAGCACGCGGGCCTGATCTTCGTGATCGGCTCCAACCCCACGGCCAACCACCCGGTGGCCGCCACCTGGATGAAGAACGCGGTCAAGCGCGGTGCCAAGATCGTGCTGGCCGACCCGCGCATCACCGACATCGGCAAACACGCCTGGCGCACCATGCAGTTCAAGCCCGACACCGACGTG
>CANCAO010000334.1 GCA_947374105.1 Comamonadaceae bacterium
TCCAGTGGCTGGCTACTGGCGACACTGGCCATGATGGCCTACACCGAGTGGCACATCTTCAAAGGTAAAACTTCGATGGACAGCACGACCTTGCAACAAAGCTGGATGTGGCACAAACGGGTTGAACTGTGCGAGCTGGCCTACGCTAAACTGTTTCGTATCCGTGGTCTGGATTGGCTGATTGCGCCACGGCTGTACACCAAAACTTTCTCGGGCAAACTGGTGGCATTCTATGCGGCAGGCCCTGACATGTTGGCTGAATTCCAACGGCTCGAACTAGCCCTCAACGCACGGCTCACTCAGCGCTGAACCTCATTGGGCATCGCCCATAAAAAAACCGCGCCGTAGCGCGGTTTTTTTATGCATGGCAAACCTTATTACAGGCTCTTCTGCTGCGACTGCATGAAGCTGTCGAACTTGGCTTCAGTAAACTGGAACCACAGGTTCGCGTCTTTGCGGAACTTGGAATAGTCTGCGTAGATTTTCTTCCAGTCTTCGTTCTTGGCAGACAACTCAGCGTACACCTCGTTGGACGTTTTGAACGCTGCGGCCAAAACATCGTTAGAGAAGGGCCGCAACTTCGTGCCCTTGCCAACCAACTCTTTCAAAGCCCCAGGGTTGCGGGCATCGTACTTGGCCTGCATGTCCACGTGCGCCACGGCAGAAGCGGCTTCGACGATGGCCTTGTTCTCGGCGGACAGAGCATCGTAGGCTTTTTGATTAATGAAGAAGTCCAACTGGGGACCACCCTCCCACCAGCCGGGGTAGTAATAGAACGGGGCGACCTTATTGAAGCCCAGCTTCAGATCGTCATACGGGCCCACCCACTCGGCCGCGTCAATCGTACCTTTTTCCAACGCGGTGTAGATCTCGCCGCCAGGGATGTTTTGCGGCACAGCGCCCATACGCTCGAGCACGCGGCCGGCAAAACCGCCAATGCGCATCTTCAGGCCCTTCATATCCTTCATCGACTTGATTTCTTTGCGATACCAGCCGCCCATTTGAGCGCCCGTGTTACCACCGGGGAAGCTGATCATGCCGTACTTGGCATAGAACTCGCGCATCAGCTTGAGGCCGTTGCCCTCATACGTCCAGGCCGTCATCTGGCGGCTGTTCAAGCCGAAGGGAATGGCACAGCCCAGAGCGAAGCATTCGTTTTTGCCAAAGAAATAGTAGGGAGCCGTATGGGCCATCTCAACAGAGCCCTGCTGCACGGCATCAACCACGCCAAACGGGGGCGTGATCTCGCCACCCGCGTGCACAGAAATCTCGAACTTGCCACCCGACATGGCCTTGACATTTTTGGCAAACACTTCGGCAGCACCGAAGATGGTGTCCAGCGCTTTGGGGAAGCTGGATGACAGACGCCAGCGCACTGCAGCCTGGGCATGTACCGCAGGCGCAACACCTGCGGCGAGCACACCAGCAATGCCAGCGTTTTTAATCAGGGAACGACGATCCATTTGCTTGACTCCTATAGATTGAGAGGACATCCTGTCAGGCACACTTGCCACAGGAAACGATAGAAGTTTATACGGATTGTGCGAGGAAACCTTGGTAAAAACACGAAGACGGGTTTACCCTTATTTCAGACGCATCGAGCTGCACAGCTCGGGAAAACGCCGCTCAATAGACGCTGCAATGCCCACCGCATCCAGGCCTTGCAAGGCCATCAGTTTGACAGGATCGCCATGCTCAATAAAGGTATCGGGCAAACCCAAGATCAGCAACGACTTAAGCACACCCGACGCTTGCAAGGCCTCGCCCACGGCACTACCAGCCCCCCCCATAGCAGCGCCGTCTTCAACGGTCACCAGTGCCTCATGTTCAGCGGCGACTTGCAACAGTAATTCAAGGTCCAGTGGCTTGGCCCAACGCATATTGACCACAGTAAGGTTGAATTTTTCAGCCACCTCCAGCGCAGGGTACAAAAGTGTGCCAAAGGCCAAGATTGCAATGCCTTTCACCGGGCCAACCCCTCCCCCGGTCTTGCCCGTGGCCCAGCGCCGCACTTCACCCTTACCAAAAGGCAGACTCTGCAAACCCGGATGGATGACCGCGCCCACGCCGGCTCCGCGTGGATAGCGAACGGCAACAGGGTGGTTTTGCTCAAACGCGCTACTGAGTAAATGACGGCATTCATTTTCATCCGCTGGGCAGGCCACGCTGACGTTAGGAATACAACGCAGATAGGCGATGTCATAAGCCCCGGCATGAGTGGCCCCATCGGCCCCCACCAAACCGGCACGGTCCAGTGCGAAGACTACCGGTAGATTTTGAATGGCCACGTCGTGGATCAACTGGTCATACGCGCGCTG
This sequence comes from Comamonadaceae bacterium, assembly GCA_947374105.1. GTDB lineage: Bacteria > Pseudomonadota > Gammaproteobacteria > Burkholderiales > Burkholderiaceae_C > CANCDA01. The sequence continues at coordinate 2,319 of CANCAO010000334.1, forward strand.
CAGAAACGTCGAATAAATCGCCACTACAGGTTTGAGCCCCTCGCAGGCCAAGCCAGCGGCAAAGGTGACAGCGTGTTGCTCGGCAATCCCCACATCAAAGTAGCGTGTCGGAAAACGACGGTGGAACTCCACCATACCCGAGCCCTCCCGCATGGCGGGTGTTACCCCGACTAAACGAGAATCATGCTCGGCCATGTCGCACAGCCATTGACCAAACACTTGGGTAAATGTGGGCTTGGAGGCTGCACTTGATTTGACTAGCCCGACCGCCGGATCAAACTTACCCGGACCATGGTAGGCCACGGGGTCGGCCTCGGCCAGCTTGTAGCCTTGGCCTTTTTTGGTCACCACATGCAAGAACTGTGGACCCTTCAGGTGCTTGATATTTTCCAGCGTGGGGATGAGAGATTCAAGGTCATGGCCGTCAATCGGGCCGATGTAGTTAAAGCCAAATTTCTCAAATAAAGTGGCTGGAACCACCATTCCCTTGGCGTGTTCTTCAATGCGCTTGGCCAGCTCAAACAAGGGCGGAGCAACTTGTAGCACCTGCTTGCCCACGTTCTTGGCGGCAGCGTAAAACTGCCCGCTCATAAGTTGAGCCAGATAGCGGTTGAGTGCCCCTACAGGCGGGCTGATGCTCATGTCGTTGTCGTTCAGGATCACCAGGAGCTTGCAGTCTTCCACGCCACCATTGTTCAGCGCCTCAAACGCCATACCCGCCGTCATGGCCCCGTCACCAATGATGGCCACCGCGTGGCGATCTTCGCCCTTTTGGCGTGCGGCAATCGCCATGCCCAGAGCAGCGGAAATCGAGGTACTGGAGTGCGC
>CANCAO010000335.1 GCA_947374105.1 Comamonadaceae bacterium
CCCGCTGCCACCACGCCGATAAGACCGATCAAGGCCAGAGTTTTTTTCGTGTTCATCTTTTCGTCAGTTATTGGGGTTGGGTTCCAAAGGGTCTCAGCACCGGTGGGCCATTTTGCACAGGTCGATCCATGCTGCTCTCGTCTGAAACGATGTTTACTTAACTTTACGCGCTCATTAAATTCAGCACGACACGCAAGGTCTATCCTAGAGTCAGAAGTGCAGGCAGGGGACGGGAAACAGCGCGGATTCTAGTCCGGACGTTCAAAAAATGCATTGACCCAGGTTTGTTGTGTTGTGAGGGGGTTTGCAATGAAAACAAATACATCGGTAGCGGCCACGGTGGTGGTTGCTGTGGCGTCTGTGGCGGCGGCGGGGAGTTGGGTTTGGTGGAAGTCCCACACGCCTAAGGCGCAAGCCCGTGAATGGGTGCGAGCTCAACTCAAAGAGCCTGGCAAGGTGAGCTTTGATGCGCTGTGGCAAAACCCTACGAGCAACGCGGTTTGTGGCCTGCTTCAGACCCGTGATAGCACTGGACACTTTGTGCGTGCGGGCAGCTTCGTAGCCTTAGCCGACGGTCAGGTCTGGCTGGAGCCTGCGCCTGGTGTCGAGCAAAATCTTTCCAAGTTAGAGCCCTCGAGTGCCCAGGACAAGTTGGTCTTTGGCCAGATCAAGGCCGAACACTGCCCCGATCTGTCTTGAAGACGGTTCCTTGCTTACTCAAAAAATGAAAGTAAGGCCGCTGCGGTGGCTTGCGGCAACTCCTCAGGGATGAAGTGACCCGCCGACATGGCCTGTCCACGCACCGTGCCCGCGCATTGCGCCTGCCAGAGTTCGAGCGGGCGAAACAGCTTGTTCACCACGCCGCGTTCACCCCATAAGACCAGCACGTCGCATGCCAGCTTCTCGCTGCGCGCGCGGCTCTCGCGGTCGTGGTCCAGGTCAATGCCCGCGCTGGCGCGGTAGTCTTCACAGGCGCTGTGAATGGCTTCGGGCTTCACAAAACAGCGCTCGTACTCGGCCAGTGCCTGCGGCTCGATATAGCTCAGACCGGCGGAGCCCCAGCCGCCCAGCTTGGCGTGCAGGTAATCGCGCGCGGCCTCAGGTGTGGCACCGATCATGCGCTCAGGCAGGGGCGCGGGTTGGATCAGGTGGAACCAGTGGTAGTAGGCGCGGGCGAAGGCCATGTCGGTCGCGTTGTACATGTCCAGCGTGGGGGCGATGTCAATCACGCACAGCTTGCGCACGCGTGTGGGGTGGTCCAGCGCCAGCCGATGCGCCACGCGGCCGCCCCGGTCGTGACCGCACAGGAAGAAATGCGACTGCCCCAGCGCGCTCATTACGTCCACCAGGTCTTGTGCCATGGCGCGTTTACTGGCCTGGGCGTGATCAGCTGTGCCCACGGGTTTGCTGGAGTCGCCATAGCCGCGTAAATCGGGCATCACCACAAAGTAGTCTTGCGCCAGTTGCTGTGCTACCCGTTGCCACATGACGTGGGTTTGCGGGAAGCCGTGCAGCAGCAGCAGGGCGGGGCGCGTGCCCTGAGCGTCACGGGGCACGCGCGCAAAAATCTCGACGCCGTTGACGGCAAAGCGACATGTTTCAAAGCCTTCAAACCAAGCCATGTCCATCACTCCTTAATAATTCTTGAAGCCCTTGCAGGGCGTGCTGGACGGCTGCGCGGCGAACAGCGGCACGGTCACCCGTGAACTGCATTTTTTGCGAGTGAACCTGACCCGACACCCCCCAGGCAAACCACACTGTGCCCACGGGTTTGACAGGGCTGCCGCCACCCGGCCCGGCTACGCCGGTCACAGCCAGCGACACCTGGGCGTGTGAGTCCGCCAGCGCGCCCTGCGCCATGGCCCGCGCCACGGCCTCGCTCACGGCACCGTGCACGTCGATCAACGCCGCGTCCACGCCCAGCAACTCGGTCTTGGCTGCGTTGGAGTAGGTGACAAAGCCGCGCTCAAAGCAGTCGCTCGATCCCGCCAGATCGGTGCAGGCGGCGGCCACTCCGCCGCCGGTGCAGCTCTCGGCGGTGACGAGTTTGAGTTTTTTTTCAAGAAGTAAATCGGCCACTAGCGCAACAAGGACAACCACAGGCAGCTCCTGATTTAATAGCAAATCTGATGTCATAGGAGTCGCCAAAAAGCCATGAGCAATAGCGTGCAGGCCGCCGCCACCAAATCGTCAAACAAGATGCCCCACCCCGCCATTCGCCAGCCCTGGGGTGTCCCCGTGCGCGCCCGGTCGTGGAACAACTGGTCGGCCCAACCGACAGGGCCAGGCTTGACCGCATCAAAAAACCGGAACAGGCCAAAAGCCAGCAGTTGATCGACCCACCCGGCGGGTGTGAGCAGCCATAGCACCAGCCAAAAAGCCAGCACCTCGTCCCATACGATGCTGCCGGGGTCGGCCACCCCCATGTCGCGTGCGGTGACGGTGCAGGCCCACCAGCCCAGGGGGAGCGAAGCGGCAATCAGCAGCGCCCAGTGCGCGTCGTTCATCCAGGGTTGCAAGGCGAGAAATGCCACCCAAGCCCATAGCGTGCCCACCGTGCCCGGCGCTTTGGGGCTGAGGCCCGCGCCAAAACCCAGCGCAATGACATGCGCCGGGTGGGCCAGCATGAAGCGGGCGGTGGGGCGCTGAGGCGGCGCAAAGGCGGGCAGCGTTGGTGCCAGCTGCACAGCAAGAGAGGGCACGGACTCGGTCATGCGCAGATTATGGTGGAGTCAAGCACTGCGCCCAGTAGTCAATGCAGGCGCGGATCTTGGGCAGGCGGTGGCGCTCTTGCAGCATGACGGCGTAGATAGGCTCTTGCACCTTGGAAAACTCACCCGGCAACACCGGTACTAGCGCACCGCTGGCGACCAAGGGTTGCGCCAACACATCCATCAAACGTGCGATGCCCACGCCTTGCTGTGCCAGCGCCAAGACCACGGCAGAGTTGTCGGTGCGCGTGTGGCCTTGCACCAGCACTTCTTGGCCCTTGCCGCTGGCCAGCGGCCAATGGTTAAGGGTAGGGCTGGCGCTGTTGCCGATCAGCCGGTGCTGCGGTAAATCATCGGGGTGCTGCGGCGTGCCAAAGGCCGCCAGATAGGCGGGCGCGGCATAGAGCGAGCGGCTGTAGCGGCCAATTTG
>CANCAO010000336.1 GCA_947374105.1 Comamonadaceae bacterium
TTGGTACCGAGATGTTCAAGATGCAAACGCATACCAGCATGGTGCACATCCCCTACCGGGGCTCCGGCCCGGCGGTGCAGGACGTGTTGTCGGGCCAGGTCCAGGTGTTCATCACCACGCCACCCTCGGTCATGGGCCATGTGCAGGCAGGCAAACTCAAAGGGCTGGCCATTGCGGGCAAGTCGCGCCACCCTGGCCTGCCCAGCGTACCCACCACTGCAGAAGCTGGCCTCAAAGGCTTTGAGTTGGAAGCTTGGGTTGGTATCTTCGCCCCAGCAGGCACACCAGCGGATGTGATTGCCAAGCTCAGCACCCAGATCAAGCAGGCCGTGGAGTTGCCCGAGACCAAGGCGCGGGCTGATCATGCGGGGATAGAGCTGCGCTACTTGCCGCCCGCCGCACTGGATGATTTGGTGAAGCGCGAGACTGAGTTTTGGTCCAAAACCATCAAAGCGGCAGGCATCACGGCCGACTGATGAGGGCGACACGGATGACACGCCTCGATCAGCTTTACAAGCTGTCACGATTGAACACTCGAAGATACGACAACAGCTCTGCCTTTATGGCAGAGTAACGGTCTGTGAACGCCCATGGCGTCCCCCTATTTTTTCCGACGAGGAGTCTGCGTATGAAACCATCCTTCGACCGCCGTCAATTGCTGCTGGCCACTTCTGCGACGGGTGTCGCCACGCTGCTCGCTGCGTGCTCAAGCCCTCCTCCTGCCCCAGTTGTAGTTGCCCCTCCGCCACCACCACCACCCGCCCCGAAGCCGCCCCCCCCACCACCTCCCGTGGTAGTTGAGCCTCGACATGAAAAAATTTCAGAAGCACGTAACGCCAAAGACTACCGACGAGACGCTGCCAGCCACCTTTACAGCAAGAATACACCCCGAATTTACAAAGGGAAAATGCCTCCTCTTCTCTACGCCGTAGGCGTTTTGCAAGTTGAAGTTGACAAAAATGGACACGTCTCGACGACCCAATGGATGCGCGCACCCCGCCACGCCCCTGAAGTGATGGCCGATATTGAACGTACCGTGCGTCAAGCATCACCCTTCCCTGCGCCGGTACGAATGGCTGGTGTGACCTACACCGATACTTGGCTATGGCACAAAAGTGGTCGCTTTCAGCTCGACACGCTCACTGAAGGTCAATCCTGAAGTCTTAGAGACGTAAGGCAAAATCGGAAGTTGACTTGTCAAACAACTTCTGAGGAAAAAATGACTCAATCCGGACTCAAACTTGGCTTTATCGGCCTGGGCATCATGGGCACGCCGATGGCCCTGAACTTAATCAAGGGCGGACACACGCTGTTCGTCAATACCCGCAGCCAAATCCCGCAAGACCTGCTGGCAGCCGGTGCCACAGCCTGCGTCAGCCCAGCGGCCGTGGCCAGCCAGGCCGACATCATTTTCACCATGGTTCCCGACACCCCCGATGTAGATAAAGTGCTGTTCGGTACGGATGGCGTGGCTAACGGTTTGGGCCAAAACGGCAAGGGCAAAGTCGTGGTGGACATGAGTTCCATCGACCCGATTGCCACCAAGGCCTTCGCCGCAAAAATCAACGCCCTCGGGGCCGACTACCTGGACGCGCCCGTTTCCGGCGGTGAAGTGGGTGCCAAGGCAGCTTCGCTCACCATCATGATTGGCGGTGAACCTGCTGTGTTTGAACGCGTCAAACCGCTGTTTGAACTGATGGGCAAAAACATCACCCTCATCGGTGGCAACGGTGATGGTCAGACCTGCAAGGTGGCCAACCAGATCATCGTGGCACTGAACATTGCCGCTGTCAGCGAGGCACTGGTGTTTGCGTCTAAAGCCGGTGCTGATCCGGCCAAGATCCGCCAAGCATTGATGGGCGGATTTGCCGCTTCGCGCATTCTGGAAGTGCACGGCGAGCGCATGATCAAACGCACGTTTAACCCGGGCTTTCGCATTGCCCTGCACCAAAAAGACCTCAACTTGGCACTGCAAGGTGCCAAGGCCATGAACGTCGCTCTGCCGCAAACAGCGGGTGTAGCGCAGCAAATGCAGGCCTGCGTCGCCTTGGGCCACGCCCAGGCCGACCATTCCGCACTGGTCAAAGCCTGGGAAACCCTGGCCCAGCACCCAGTGGCACCTGACGCTTAACAAGCCGCCAATGGGGCGCAAAAAGGCCGGTTTGCGGCCTTTTTTTCAAAGCATGAGACAATCACTACCGTTGCGGCACTCCAGTTGCCCGCGACATCAGCAGCTTGCTGGGGGCAGCCTTCACAGATCTCGCCCCACTTTTGAACCTATCAGCCTTTAACTGGCCAGTTGCCACAGCAACTGAACAGGCCGATATCCCAGCGCTCAGGACGAGCGCCTTTTTATGAACTTTGAAGAATTGAACCTGGCTCCGGCCATCCTTAAAGCCGTGCGCGAGCAAGGCTACGAAACCCCCACCGCCATTCAGGCCCAGGCTATTCCTGTGGTGCTCGAAGGGCATGACTTGCTCGGCGGAGCCCAGACAGGCACCGGCAAAACCGCAGCCTTTGTGTTGCCTATGCTGCACAAGCTGAGCATGAGCCGCAGCGCCCAAAACAAATTTGGCGGCACCGGCATTCGTGCCCTGGTACTCACCCCCACGCGTGAACTCGCCGCTCAAGTGGAAGAGTCGGTGCGCACGTACGGCCAATACCTGCAACTCACCTCTACCGTGATTTTTGGCGGTGTCGGCATGAATCCGCAAATCTCCAAAGTCAAAAAAGGCGTGGACATTTTGGTGGCTACCCCCGGCCGTCTGCTCGACCTGCTGCAACAAGGCGTGCTGGACTTGGGCCAGGTGCAAATGCTGGTGCTGGACGAGGCCGACCGTATGTTGGACATGGGCTTCATCCATGACGTGAAAAAAGTGCTGGCCGTGGTGCCCAAAGACAAGCAAAGCCTGCTGTTCTCGGCCACCTTCAGCGATGAAATTCGCGACCTGGCCAACAACCTGTTGAAGAACCCGCAAAGTGTGCAGGTCACCCCGCGCAACACCACGGTGCAGCGCATTACGCAGACCATTCACCCCGTGGGTCGCGGCAAGAAAAAAGCACTGCTGGCCCACATCATCAACGAGCACAACTGGAGCCAGGTGCTGGTGTTCACCCGCACCAAATTCGGCGCCAACA
>CANCAO010000337.1 GCA_947374105.1 Comamonadaceae bacterium
CGACTTTGCTGAGTTTTCCGGCTTGCATGGCGTCGTCAAGTTGCTCCGCCAGCGCACGCTTCAATGCACGGGCCTGCACCTCTTCAAAAATGCCTTCCTCTTTCAGAAAATCATCAAAGCTACTACCGCTTTATCGCCTACGCCGCCATCGGCATCACTTCTCGCGCAATTTGACGTGCCAAGGTTTTCTGCGCCACCTTGACCTCATAGGCCGTTTGCAGGTTCATCCAGCTTTGCACATCACCTCCAAAGTAGCGCACCAGGCGCATGGCGGTGTCCACGCTCACGCCTCGGCGCTCCAGCACGATGTCGTTGATGCGCGAGGCAGGCACTTTGAGCGCCAGTGAGAGCGCGTTGGCGCTCATGCCCAGCGGTTTGAGGTAGTCTTCACGCAAGACTTCGCCAGGGTGAACGGGGCGAAGTCCGTTGGGGGGGGCGGTGATGGTCCTGGTCAACTCCTTGGCGTCAGTGATAGTCCACAATTTCAACTTCATGGGCACCATCAGGCGCCCAAACAAAGCACAGACGAAACTGATCGTTAATGCGAATGCTGTGCTGACCTTTGCGGTTACCTCGCAAGGCTTCGAGCCGATTGCCGGGCGGCACCTTCAAGGCCTCAAGCGTCACGGCGCTGTCCAGTTGTTGCAGCTTGCGCTCGGCGACCGTGGCGATATTGGCAAAGCGTCGAACCCGGTGGCCAGCAAAGAAGTCGGCTGTATCGTGGTCGGCAAATGAAACGATCATGCGGAATTTTATACCGTTTAACGGTAAACCTCAAACTCATGAAGTAACACGAGAATTAACAATCATGGCCTGTGACAAAGGACTGGTAGAGCGCATTCGCGACGAGCTGCAAGGCGTCATGGGCATGGGTGAAAAGCGCATGTTTGGCGGCGTGTGCTTCACCTTGAACGGCAACATGGTGCTCGGCGTCGTCAAAGATGAACTCATGGTGCGCCTGGGTGAGGCCGCTTATGCGGATGCCTTGCGGCAGCCGCATGTGCGCCCCATGGATTTCACCGGACGCCCCATGAAGGGCTATGTGTTTGTAGCCTCTGCGGGGCTGGCCGAGGATGTCGACTTGCGCCGCTGGACCGCGTTGGGCCGCGCGTTTGTCAGCGCGCTGCCACCCAAGCGATCCAAGCAGCCCAAGAAATAAACACGCTCAATCCGGCTTGATGCCGTTGTCTCGCACCACTTTGGCCCAGATGTCCATCTGGCGCTCGATGAAGGCGCGCGCGGCTTCGGGCGTACCGCCCACCACGTCAATGCCTTGGGCATCAAGCTTCTTGGCGATGTCGGGCTGCTTCAGGATTTTGTTCAACGCTTCGTTCATGCGCTTGACGATCTCGGGTGGGGTTTTGGCCGGAGCCAGCAGGGCCCACCACGCGGGGGCGTCAAAGCCGGGGTAGCCGCTCTCTGCCAAGGTGGGCACGTTGGGTAGGTCAGGGCTGCGCTTGGGCGTGGTGACGGCCAAGGGGCGCATACGGCCGCTGTCGATGTGCGGTTTGGTCACAAACACCGAGCCAATGGACAGGGGAACATGCCCGGCCACGGCGTCGTTCATCAACGGGCCGCCGCCTTTGTAGGGTACGTGCGTCCAGTCGATACCGCCGTTTTTACCCAGCAGCGTCATGGCGACGTGGCCCAGGCTGCCTGAACCGATGGAGCCGTAGCTCACGTTCTTCTTCGCCTTGGCAGCGGCCACCACGTCGGCAAATGTTTTGTACTCGCTACCTGCAAAAGTGGCCAGCACCATGGGCGATGTCCCCACCAGCACCAGCGGGGTGAGGTCTTTTTTGCTATCAAACGGCAAGTTCGGAATGAGGGCTGGATTCACGCCATGGGTGTCAAACACCACGGCAAAGGTGTAGCCGTCCGCCGGGGCTGCTGCCACAAAGGAAGCACCGATGGAGCCGGACGCGCCGCCTTTATTTTCCACAATCACATTCGCACCCAGTTCTTGCGCCAGGGGCACGGACACAATGCGCGCCACCTGATCGACTGACCCCCCAGGCGGGAACACGGCCACGAGCTTGATGGGTTGACGCGTGGGCCAGGCCTGCGCCGCCACGTTGGCGGACGCGAGCACCGCTGTGGCACCGAGGATGGCCACCAACGAAAGAAGATGCCAATAAGGACGAATTTGAGAGCGAGTTTTCATGCGGGAATCTCCGTGATGTAATCACCCAATGGTAAGAGAAAATCAACTCCTTGCGCCGCTGGCGTCACCGGACCAACCCCGCGTTGAAGCCGACCCGCAGCCTTGGCAGCACGCCCAGCCCGTGGCGCTCACCCGTAACGTGATGCGGCTGACCGCGCCCAACCCCGGCATGATGACCGGCCCCGGCACCAACAGCTACGTGGTGGGAGACGTGCACAGCGGCTACATCGTGATCGATCCTGGCCCCGACGAACCGGCACACCAAGCGCGGCTGTGGCAAGCGGCAGGCGGCGACATTCGGATGATTGTCTGCACCCATTCTCATGCCGACCATTCACCTGGTGCCAAGCCGCTGCAAACCCTCTGTGCACAAGCCCCTCACGCCACGCACCCTGCGCGGTCAATTCCGCCCATTTTTGGCCTGGCCTCCGCCCCCACCGCGCGCCCCGCCAGCCACTTTATCCCCGACCAGTCGCTACAAAATCAGGAGCTACTTACGCTTGTCAGTAAAGGGTTAGAGACAGAAATCACCCATACATTGAAAATCATTCACACGCCGGGCCATGCGGCAAACCACCTGTGTCTGGTGCTGGTCGAAGACGGTCTGCTGTTCTCCGGCGACCATATTTTGAACGGCAGCACCACCGTGGTGGACCCGCCCGACGGCGACATGACGGACTATCTGAATTCGCTCGACGTCTTAAGTGCGGCCTGCGTAGAACATGACATTGACTTCATCTTGCCCGCACACGGCTATGTGATCCATGCTGCGCCGCAAGCGATCACCCAACTCAAAGCCCACCGGCTGCGGCGCGAAGACAAAGTCCGCCAGGCGATGCAGGCACAGCCCGGTGGCACCATGGACGACTGGGTGGCGCTGGCCTATGACGATGTGCCCGAACGCGTCTGGCCGCTGGCCAAGCGCTCCATGCTGGCGCATGTGCAGCGACTACAGAAAATGGAGTGAGT
>CANCAO010000338.1 GCA_947374105.1 Comamonadaceae bacterium
AGGCAGGGTGCTCTCGTTGAGCTCAAGCGAATCTCTATCCCCATCCCACGCGCCACTGGCCAAGGTTTGCACAAGTTCTTGGTACAGCAGCACGCTGCTGTCGCTCAGGGCCGCTTTGCTTGGGTTCGGTGTTTGGGGGTCTTCAGGCACATCTTCAAAGAGGTCGGCATTCGTATCGGCTTGGCCGCCCGCTGCGCGCTCTAGCTTGAGCTTGCAGACGTAGCGGCCTCGGCCCTTGGCCAGGGCGAAATTGAAAGGCTTGTCCAGCAGTTGCGAAAACTGCGGCAAGTCCTTGTGCATGAGTTGCTCTTGCAGGGCCACCGTCGCGGTGGAGATGATGACGCGCGTGTTGCGCTCCTGTGCCGCGATGATGGCCGGGATGCAGGCCGCCAGGCTTTTGCCGACGCCGGTTCCGGCCTGGATGACGGCAATCGCGCGCTGCGGGTACTCGGCCTCCCCCAGCGTGCCATGGGTGAGTGTTTTGGCGACTTGGGCCGCCATCTGGCGCTGCCCGGATCGGGGTTTGAATTCGCTGCTTTTTTGAACAGCTTGGTCAAAGGCTTCGAGTGCTTTTTTTTCAATTCGGGACATGCCATGCAGCTTGCCATAGATTCTGAGTCTGACGCGCTCATGACATCACAGCCCGGCACCACAGCCCGGCACCACAGCCGGAAATTTCAGGACTGCGACAAAGCCGCTTGCGTCAGGACGATATGACCGTCCAGCTCAATCTCATCGCAGTTATTGCCTTCGCCGATACGATCCACGATTAGAAAATCGCTGACCTTGTGCAGCGCGATCAGGGGGTGATGCCAGACGCCGCGTGCGTAACTCACGCCTTGAAAACCCTTGGCCATAAAAGCCTTGATCTTGGTTTCATCAAACTCACCTGCGGGTGCGACCACGACCAAGTACTCATCATCGGATGACTGGGTGACGGGCACAAAGGCCTGGCTGCCCAGGGGGTGGCGCTCCATGACGGTGATAGGCAGCGGCAAGGCCCGGGGCTGCCCCCTGAACAGGCTGATGATGGGCAAACCGCCCTGCTCGGCTGTGTCTACGCGGGCCAGTGCATGAAAGCGATCTGTCGTGCCCGCATTGATGGGATAGTGCTTGGCACCTTCAAGCATGATGACTTCACCGAAGGGGGCGAAGGCTTCACGGGTCAGCGGCTGGATGTTCAAAGCGTTCATGCCAGCTTCCCCCACAAGCGCAGACGCGAGGTGCCGCCGTCCGGGTGCATGTTGTAGCGGACGTGGCTGATGGGGCCCAGCTTGGCGATCTCTTTTTCAAAATAGTGCTGCAAGTCCATTTGCAGTTTTTGCTCGGGTAACAACACCGGCCAGAACATGCTTTGCGTGATCAGCGAGGTTTCGGTGCCGCCCTGCACAAACGCAGCCTGGATAGAGCAGCGGTCTGGGTAGTTGCCTTTGAAATGGCAGGTATCGACTTCAATTTTTTCAATGACACCCGGCTGCCCGAGCGCCACCACGCACCAGTCATTGCCGGGCTCGCGGCGGCGGCGGGTCTCCCAGCCGTCGCCCATGTTGGCGCCGCGCCCGGGCATGAGCATGTTGCTGGCCAGCCCAAAATGTTGGTTGTTGGTTGCAACAATAAAGCCGCCGTTCTCGACGCTGGCCAGGTCGATCAACTCGCTACGACCAACCGTAGCCCAGTCACGTTTAGGTTGGCCGTACACGCGCAAACGGGCAATGCCACCGTCGGGGTAGATGTGCAGGCGAATGTGGGTGTAGGCCCGGTCGTTCGTCACTGCGTGGTAGTGGTGGCTGTTGCCTTGCAGGTTGACGGAGGGCAGGATTTCGGTCCACGTTGTAGCGTCAGCGGGGTCACCATCGCAGTCGCAGCCCTCAACGGAGGCGGCGGGCGGGTAGTTGCCGGTGAAGTGACTGGTATCAATATCCACGCCGTGGATCACACCGCGCCGGGCCAGACGCACGATGATGTGGTCGTGGCCGTTAACGCGCTTGCGACGGCTTTCCCAGCCGTCCATCCATTTGCCGTGTTGGTCGTATTTGCCAGGGATGAAGACTGCAGGCTCGGGATCCAGCATGCGCGACATGGGGGCAAAAAAATCGTCCGTGCAGCGAATGGCTTGTGCGCCCAGGCGCGGGTCAGCCAGGTTCATGTGGCGACGGGTGAAATCGGGGGCGTTGGGGTCGAGTTGAATGATGGACATGATATGTAGTGGAGCAAGTGAGCTTATTGGGGTGCGCCTGCCTTAAACCAGCGGCCTAGGGTGGCACGCTCGGCCTCGGTGATGCCAGTCGCGTTGTTCATGGGCATGGCTTTCAGAACCACTGCTTGTTGGTAGATCAGCTGCGCGTTGGCTTGAATGGCCTGGGGTGAATCCAACCGGATGTTTTTGCTGGCCAACTGAGCGTTGTGGCACATGACGCAGCGCTGCGCGACGATAGACTGGATGTCGGCCAGGGTGGAGGTGGCTGCGGGCGCAGAAGTCGGCGAGAGTGTTGCACTCGGTGAAGGGGCCAGCCAGACCGCTACCCCCAGCAGAACAATCACGCCGGCGGCGGGGTAGTTCCAATTCCACACGCCCTTGTGTTTGAGGATGAAAAACTGACGAATCAACACGCTGGCCAGCATCATGAGCAGCAACACGGCCCAGTTGTGCGGGTGCGTGTAGGTCATGCTGTAGTGGTTGGACAGCATGGCAAACAACACCGGCAGCGTGAAGTAGGTGTTGTGCACGCTGCGCTGCTTGGCGCGCTGACCGTGCACGGGGTCGGGGGTTTCACCCGCCCGCATGGAGGCAATCACCTTACGTTGCCCCGGGATGATCCAGAAGAAGACGTTGGCGCTCATGCTGGTGCCCAGCATGGCCCCGATGATCAAAAAGGCGGCGCGGCCCGAGAATAAGTGACAGGCCAGCCAAGTCGCGCCCACGACATAGACCAGCACCAGCAAGGCCACGATACGGTCGCCACCTTCGCGCTCACCAAAGACTCGGCAAATCACGTCATACACCACCCAGCCCGCCACCAAAAATCCCAGCGCCGCCATGACTGCCGTGGCGGGGCTCATGTCGAACACGTTGCGGTCAATCAAAAACGTGTTGGCGTTAAAGAGGTAGAGCACGGTGAACAGGGCAAAGCC
>CANCAO010000339.1 GCA_947374105.1 Comamonadaceae bacterium
CACAGGTTGAAATTGAGCATGGTCATGGTCTTGGGCGTATAGCTGCCCGGCTCGATGTCATAGGCGTTGAGTAAAAAGCAAAAATCGCGGTCGACGGTGTCGATCAGCGGGTGCTTCGCCTTGGGATGGGTGATCCACAAGCCCATCATGCCCATGGCCATTTGTGTCATCTCATCGGCGTGCGGGTGGTACATGAAGGTGCCGGGCCGGCGCGCGACGAATTCATAAACAAAGGTTTTGCCCGCCGGAATTTGCGGTTGCGTCAGGCCGCCAATGCCGTCCATGCCATTGGGCAGGCGCTGGCCGTGCCAGTGCATGGTGGTGTGCTCGGGCAGTTTGTTGGTGACGAAGATACGCAGGCGGTCGCCCTCCACCACCTCGATGGTGGGGCCTGGGCTTTGGCCGTTGTAGCCCCACAGGGTGGCGCGCATGCCGGGCGCAATTTCGCGCACCACAGGCTCGGCCACCAGGTGGAACTCTTTGACGCCGTTGTTCATGCGCCAGGGCAGTGTCCAGCCGTTGAGCGTGACCACCGGGTTGTAGGGGCGACCTGTAGAGGGCTGCAAAGGGGGTGCGGTGTCGGGCTCGGTTCTCAGCACCGGCTCGGGCAGGGCGGCCAGTGCGACCCTGCTCACGCTGGTGGCGGCAATTGCGCTTAGGCCTGCGCCGGCGAAAAAATTTCTGCGGTTCATAGTTAATGTCCTTTTCTCCGTTCGGGTTGAGATTGTCGAAACCCTTCGACCAGCTCAGGGTGAACGGAATAATTAATGTGCTCTGGTTTCGCTACTTGGGGCGACGCTGCCGGTTTGCAGACGGGCCAAGCCACCGGGCGAAGTTCCAGTGAGGGTGGTTTGCAGGTCGGCCTCGGCCAGCCAGAAGTCGCGCTGGGCTTCGATGGCGCTGTTCACGCTCAGCACCTGCTGGCGCATGTCACCCAGCAAGTCCCACACGCTGAGCAGCATGCCGTTGTAGCGCAGCAGCACCTCTTCGCTGATGCGTTGGCGCAGTGGCACTACCTCGTCGCGGTAGTGACGTGCCAGATCAAAAGCGGTGGTGTAGCCCTGGTAGGCCTCGCGTGCCTCACTGCGGGCCTTCACCGCCACGTCACGCACCCGTGCAGCGGACTGCAGGTAAAGCGCTTGTGCTCGGGCATTGCGTGCCGTGCCCCAGTCAAAAATGGGCAGGGACAATTCCACGTCCAGGCCACGTTTTCCGCCTTGAGCACCCGTTGTGTTGTCCACCGTCGTGTTGCTGGTGATGCCCAAAGTCAGACCGTTCAGATAGCCCGTGGCTTTTTGCAGACCCAGCGAATCGGCCACATAGCCCGATTCGGCCATGGCGGATCGCACGTCCAAGCGTTCGCGCAGGGCGCGTTGTTCGACGTCGCGCATGGCATCGGCCTGTGCGGGTAGATCAGGCAGATGCGGCACCAGCGTGTAGGCCACGGGGGCGTCGTTGAGGCTGCCCAAACCCATCAAGCGGGTGAGCTTTTCCCGCGCGCTAACGGCGGCTTGGCGTGCTCGGGTCAGTTGCGTGGTGGCCTCGGTCAAAAACACTTTTTCGCGTGCCTGCTGCAAGCGACTCCAGTTGCCAACGCGGGCCATGCGTTGCGCCAGCTCGGCTCCCGCTTCGGCGGCTTCTTTGACATCTTCCAGGTAGGTCACGGTTTGCTGTGCCGTCACCGCCACTATCCAGGCCTTGCGCGTGTCGCTGGCCAGCCGGATCACCTCTTGCGCGGCTTGCAGTTTGGCCAGCTCGTGTTGCTGGCCTTGCCACTTGGCTTTCCACGGTAGAAACAGCAGGCCAACGACATCAAAGCGCAGCACGCGCTCTATCTCTTGCACGTCGCCGTCGGAGAAGCGGCCCAGCGACAGGTGCGGGTTGGGCAGTTGACCGGCTTGCGTGCGGGCCGCGTCACTGATGTCCAGGGCGGCGAACGCGCCCTGCAAGGCCGGGTTGTTGAGCAGGGTGATGCGTACAGCGATCTCGGCGCTGACCGGGGTTTTGAGCCACTTGGCGACGGCGTTTGCTGTTTCGCTGCTGTGGCGTTGCAGTGGCACATCAACGCCTGATGTTCGGCCCTGTGTGAGTTGTTGTACGTCGCTCAGGCCACCGTCCGGTGTGAGCGATGCGCAGCCGGACAGAAAGGCTGTGAGAAAGCCGATGCTCAAAGTGAGCGTCGATCGTTTGAGCGAGCCAGGCAACAGGCGCGCAGATAGGGATGGTTTCAAAAGGCGACTCCTCGTCAGCAAGACAGGTGATCCGAAGATCAACGGTATCCGCAGAACATCGGCCTCAAGCGGCAGATTGCGGACGAACTAAGGCTGGGGAGCTCAGGAAATCGGTGGTTTGATGCGCAATGCTGGATCGGCACTGGCGTAACGGGTTAGGGTGGTTTGTGGCAAGGCAAAGGGAAGTGATGCGCTCGCCACGTTAACGATGGGTGCTGACAGTGCCACGGTGTGACAGAGCTGGCACAGGGTGCAAGTGGGGCAGGTGTTATCACCCTGCGTGGCGACTTCTTCACTCGCTTCGTGACCCACGCAGTCAGTGTGAGCAGTGGCTTCAGCTGGAGCCGGAATCTGTGAAGCAAGCACAGATGTAACCGGCATGGGGTTCACAGGCATCAGCATGGCGCTGCCCATCGCATCTACCGTCCAACCGCGCAAGGGCAGCAAGACCAGCATAAGGATGAGAACAAGACGGCGCATGGGTTAATGATAAGGCTTGGGCTGGAAAATTCAATGCTGTAGGGTTAAGGCGATCGGCTCAAGGCCGCACCCCCGGCGACTCCAACGCCATGCCCTTGGCTTGCACGGCCAAGTACAGTTCCAACTCTACCAACTCTTGCGCGCCGAAGGCGTAGGGCTGCGCGCGCACGCCGCTCATGCAGTTGCGCAGGCGTCGCTGGAGCGAGCCGACACCTTGCCATTCCAGCCGGTACACGGGATAGGCCGTTGGGTGGGCTTGCGGAATGAGGTTGCCGCCCAGGCGCAGGCCTGCGCGCTCGTCATGGCACTGGGCGCAAGAGAGGTTGAGCTGCCCCATGCGTTGGTTGTAGCGCTGTTGACCTTGCTCAATAAAAGGCCGCAAGCGCGCGTCGCTGGGCGGGGTGATGGGCAGGTC
>CANCAO010000340.1 GCA_947374105.1 Comamonadaceae bacterium
CCATCGCCAGCGATGTCAGGGCGGACAAAGTGATCAAAAGGGCTGTTTGGGTGAATTTCATAGGGATTTCCTTTGGGGGTTGAAGTCAAACTTAAATCGTTAGTCTGCCGAGTAAGCTGGTTTCTTACACCTCAAAGGAGAATCTTTTAAAAATAAAGGTTTGATGTGACTGGACTTACCTTAGGCCGCACGGTTCTCCACATGCACTTGGCGGGTGTAGAGGAAATCAATCACTGCCTTGCGGTAGTGCTGGTACTGCGGGTTGTCCGCCAGTGCCACACGTTGGCGCGGGCGCGGTAGATCAACGTGGAGGACCTCGCCAATGGTGGCTGCGGGGCCGTTGGTCAGCATCACGATTTTGTCGGATAACAACACGGCTTCGTCTACATCGTGGGTCACCATCACCACCGTGCTCTGGGTACGGGCCACGATCTCCAGCAACTCATCTTGCAGTTTGGCGCGGGTCAGTGCGTCCAGCGCGCCAAAGGGTTCGTCCATCAAGAGTACTTTGGGCTCCATGGACAGGGCGCGTGCAATGCCCACGCGCTGCTTCATGCCACCCGAGATTTCGCCGGGGCGCTTTTGCGCGGCTTCGGTCAACCCGACCAGTGCCAGAGCGGCATCTGTGCGTGCCCTAAGTTGGGCTTTGCTGTCTGATGGTGCGCCCACGGTTTGGGCTTGTGCACCAAATACGCGCTCGACTGCGAGGTACACGTTCTCAAAGCAGGTCAACCAAGGTAGCAAGGAGTGGTTCTGGAACACCACACCCCTGTCAGGGCCTGGTCCTTTGATCTCGCGGTTAGCGCAGATCAGCGTGCCTTGCGTTGGGGTGGTAAGGCCCGCAATCAGATTGAGCAGCGTGGACTTACCGCAACCCGAGTGACCAATCAACGCCACAAACTCGCCTTTGGCCACGGTGAGGTTGATGTTTTGCAGCGCGCAATAGAGGCCCTTTTTGGTTTTAAAGGTTTGCTCGACGTTTTGAATCTCGATGTACTTGCTGCTCATGATTTCACCTCTTCAAAAGTAAACGCGGTGGCCAGTTTGATCAGGGCGTACTCCAGTGCCAGCCCGACGATGCCAATCACAAAGATGGCGATGATGATGTTCTTGACGTTCAGGTTGTTCCACTCGTCCCAGACCCAAAAGCCAATGCCCACGCCACCCGTCAGCATTTCGGCGGCGACGATCACAAGCCAAGCCGTGCCCACGGCCAGTCGCACACCTGTCAGCATGTAGGGCAGCACTGAGGGGAATAGGATCTTGGTGACGATCTTCCACTCGCTCAGGTTGAGCACGCGCGCCACGTTCATGAAGTCTTGCGGCACGCGCTGCACGCCCACAGCGGTGTTGATGACCATGGGCCAGATAGAGCAGATGAAGATAGTCCAGATCGCAGCCGGGTTAGCACCCTTGAACACCAACAAGCCAATCGGCAACCAGGCCAGAGGCGAGACGGGACGCAGCAGGCTGATGAGCGGGTTGAACATGCGGCTCAAAAAGTCAAAACGCCCAATGGCAAAGCCCGCCGGAATGCCCACCGCAGCGGCCAGGCCAAAGCCCACGGCCACGCGCTCTAGCGACATCAGCACGTTCCAGCCCACACCCTGGTCGTTGGGCCCTTTGCGGTAGAACGGGTCGCTGAACAGGGTGACGGCCTGTGTCCATGTGTCCAGTGGGGTGGGGATGCTACCTGCTGTGACGACCGACACCATCGCCCACACGCCGATCAACAAACCCAGACCCAACAGGGGTGGAAGCACAGCTAGCCAGACGTCGCGGGCTTTTCCGCGCCAGTTGAAGAGTTGACTTGGATTTTTGCTCTCCAATGGGGGGAGGACTGAGGTGTGGGCTTGCTTGTTGTCCGTTCGTTGCACGGGGAACCTCGCTTCTTTAAGGGTTGGCACATGAAAAACGGCAGTGGTCATTTTGTTTTTCCTCTTCGAAATTAAGTTGAAGTTCGGCTCAAGCCTTGATCTTGAAAGCGTCGGCATACTTCTTAGGGTCTTTGCCGTCCCACACCACGCCGTCCATCAGCTTGCTGGTGCGCATGGGGTCTTTGGGTACGCTGATCTTCAAGGTGGATGCCACCTCTTTGTAAAGTGCGATTTGATTGATCTCGGTGGCTACCTTGAGATAGTCTGGGTGCTCCTTGATCAGGCCCCAGCGCTTGTGTTGCGTCAAAAACCACATGCCGTCGGAGAGGTAGGGGAAGTTCACTGCGCCATCGTTAAAAAATTTCATGTGGTTGGGGTCGTCCCAGGTCTTTCCCAAACCGTTTTGGTAGCGCCCCAGAATGCGCTGGTTAATGACGTCCACACTGGTGTTGATGTAGGACTTCTGTGCGACCGTCTCAGCCATCTTCATCTTGTTGGTCAGGCTGGCGTCGATCCAGCGACTCGCTTCGAGCACGGCCATCATGACTGCGCGGGTGGTGTTGGGATGCTTCTTGACGAAGTCAGCTGAGGTGCCCAGCACTTTTTCGGGGTGATCCTTCCAAATGTCCTGGGTGGTGTTTGCGGTTATTCCAATGCCATCCATGATTGCTCGATGGTTCCATGGCTCTCCCACACAGAAGCCGTCCATGGCACCGACCCGCATGTTGGCCACCATTTGCGGTGGAGGTACGGTAATCAACTTCGCATCAGACAAGGGGTTGATTCCGGCGGCCGCCAACCAGTAGTGCATCCACATGGCGTGGGTGCCCGTGGGGAAAGTTCCCGCAAATGTGTACTCGCGTTTTTCCTTGGACATCAACTTGGCCAGCGAGGGGCCATCAACAGCGCCCTTGTTCGCCAGTGCCTTGGATAGGGAGATCGCCTGACCGTTGTGGTTGATGCTCATGAGGACGGCCATGTCTTTCTTGGGGCCTGCCGTGCCGAGGTGCACACCATAGACCAGCCCATACAGCACGTGCGCCATGTCTAGCTCGCCACTGACCAGCTTGTCACGCACACCAGCCCAGCTAGCCTCCTTGGTCGGAATGATTTTGATGCCGTATTTTTCGTCCAGACCCAGCACCGAAGCCATCACCACGCTGGCGCAGTCGGTCAGTGGAATGAAGCCGATTTTTACTTCTTTCTTTTCTGGGGCATCGGAGCCAGCGGCATAAACGGCAGCTC
>CANCAO010000341.1 GCA_947374105.1 Comamonadaceae bacterium
ATGATGGCACAGGTCTGATACCCATCCAAGCGGGGCATCAAAATGTCACAAAAAATTATATGAGGCAGGTAATCCCCAACTTTCGCCATGGCGTCAAAGCCATCTTCGGCCAGCATGACGTCATGCCCGCCCTGCTTCAGGAAAATCTCTGCGCTGCGCCTGATGGTATTGCTGTCATCAATCACGAGGACTTTGATCGTTGATTCTTGTGTACTCACAGAACGCCGCTCCTATTCAGGGGCTTACAAAGTAAGGGGTGACCGAAGTCAGGGTATACAGATCATATCTGCACCATCTCAAAATCTTCCTTGCGCGCACCACATTCAGGGCACGTCCAGTTCATGGGCACATCCGCCCACGAAGTACCTGCTGCGACACCAGACTCAGGATCTCCGGTCGCTTCATCATAAATCCAGCCACAAATCAGGCACATCCAAGTTTTAGTTTCGTTCACGGCAAAAGGGTCTCGAATAGAATGGGGTCATTGTATCGGGGCAAATCGGCATTCGAACCGCGCCAGCGATATCGTGAGATATTTTGCCTGATGAGCCCCGCAGGCCAGCCCATGCAA
Organism: Comamonadaceae bacterium; assembly: GCA_947374105.1. GTDB lineage: Bacteria > Pseudomonadota > Gammaproteobacteria > Burkholderiales > Burkholderiaceae_C > CANCDA01. Next base: position 572 of record CANCAO010000341.1, read on the forward strand.
AACCTTAGCCCAACCGAACCTGAGACCGATTCAGCCCCACCATCCTGCGTCTTGGTGTTTAACGCCAACGACCCCAGCGGTGCAGGAGGCCTATCCAGCGACATCAGCGCCATCGCCTCTGTCGGTGCGCATGCATTGCCCGTCATGACGGGAACCTACATCCGCGACACAGCGCACATCTTTGAGCACTTTGCCTTCGATGAAGAAGTGGTCACCGAACAGGCTCGAATACTGCTGGAAGATGTTTCCGTGCAGATGATCAAAGTCGGCTTTTGCGGCACACCCGAAAACATCAGCGCCATTGCCGAAATCGCCGCCGATTACGCCGATATTCCCCTAATTGCCTACATGCCCGATCTGTCCTGGTGGGATGAAGTTCAGATTGACCTCTACCTCGACGCCTTTCGTGAACTGCTTCTACCCCAAGCCACCGTGTTGGCCGGAAACCACAGCACCTTGTCGCGCTGGTTGTTGCCCGACTGGAATGCCGACCGCAAGCCCACCGCCCGCGACATTGCCCGAGCCGCTGGCGAACTGGGCGTTGCCTACACCTTGGTCACCGGCATTGCAACATCAGACACGCTCATTGAAAACGTGCTCACCACCCCCGAGTCTGTGCTTTGCACAGAAAAATTGGAGCGAATCGAAGCCTCTTTCGCAGGTGCGGGTGACACCCTCAGCGCAACATTCGCCGCCCTGCTCTCCACAGGCTGCGACCTGAGCGAAGCCTTCACCGAGGCCGTCAACTACATGGACCACTGTTTGGAGGCTGGCTTCAGCCCCGGCATGGGCCATGTCGTACCCGACCGCTTCTTCTGGGCGCAAGACGCTGATGACGACAGCATTCCTGGCGACGATGACGCTACCCCCTTATCCGGCTTTGACCTACCCCCGCATGAAACCCAACACTGATCTCAACCACACCCTGTTCGAACGCGCCCGCCAAGTCATCCCTGGCGGCGTCAACTCCCCTGTACGCGCCTTCAAAGCCGTGGGTGGCACACCACGCTTTATCAAACGCGCCCAAGGGGCTTACTTCTGGGATGCCAACGGCCAGCGCTACATCGACTACATCGGCTCCTGGGGCCCCATGATCCTGGGCCACGGCCACCCGGCGGTGGTAGACGCCGTACAACGAGCCGTGCTTGAGGGCTTCTCCTTTGGAGCCCCCACTGAACGCGAAATTGAATTGGTCGAAGAAATCCTGTCCTTAATGCCCTCCATGGACATGGTGCGTCTGGTCAGCTCTGGCACCGAAGCCTGCATGAGCGCCCTGCGCTTGGCACGCGGCGCCACAGGCCGCAGCAAGATCATCAAGTTTGAAGGCTGCTACCACGGCCATGCGGATGCGCTCCTGGTCAAAGCCGGCTCTGGCCTGGCCACCTTTGGCCACCCCACCAGCGCGGGCGTCCCCCCCGAGGTGGTGCAGCACACCCTGGTGCTGGAGTACAACAACATTCAGCAACTTGAAGAAGCCTTCGCCCTGCACGGCCCTGAGACCGCCTGCCTGATGATTGAACCCATCGCCGGCAACATGAATCTGGTGCGCGCCTCCGTGCCCTTCATGCAGCGCTGCCGCGAACTGTGCAGCCAGTACGGCGCGCTCTTGGTGTTTGACGAAGTGATGACGGGTTTCCGCGTCGCCCTGGGCAGCGCCCAAAGCCTCTATGCCCAGGCCATTCCCGGCTTCAAACCCGATTTGACCGTGCTGGGCAAGGTCATTGGTGGCGGCATGCCGCTGGCGGCCTTTGGCGGTCCGCGCGCCCTGATGGAACTGATGGCCCCGCTCGGCCCGGTCTATCAGGCGGGCACCCTCTCCGGCAACCCGGTGGCCACCGCCTGCGGGCTGGCCACCCTGCGGGAGATCCGCAAACCCGGCTTCTTTGACGCCCTCTCCCGCAAGACGCAAACCCTGGTCGATGGCCTAAAAGCCTCCGCATCAGCAGCAGGCGTGCCCTTCAGTGCCGACTGCCAAGGCGGCATGTTCGGCTTCTTCCTCATGCCCGAGTTACCGCAGAACTACACCACCGTCATGAAGACCGACAACACCCAATTCAACATCCTGTTCCACGGCCTGCTGGACCGCGGCGTGTACATCGCCCCGGCGCTGTATGAGGCGGGGTTTGTGAGCGCGGCGCATAGTGAAGAGGATATCGAGGCCACGGTAGCAGCGGCGCAGCAGGTGTTCAAAGGCTTGTGCTCTTCTTGAACATCTCTTTGCTCTGAGGTTTCACGCCACCACCTCGCGTAAAGCGGGCTAGTCGATGCATGGTTCCACATGTTAGAAATGCAGCGATAGCAGTCGTTCACCAAAAACCGCCAAGAAGATAAGTTGCGAAAAATTCGCAACTGTGGGCTTAACGTTCCTCGACTATTCGATAGGCTGCGTGGCAAGCAATACAGTTCTGCGTTAAGTTGGAAACGCGGGTCAGCGTTTCTTTTACTGAGTCCTTGTTATTTACGCTCACAAGAACGCTATCAAAACCTTTATGCATATTGCCAGCTAAAGCCTTCCAAGCGTCAGGGACTTTG
>CANCAO010000342.1 GCA_947374105.1 Comamonadaceae bacterium
CTAACAATTATATTGATGATCATCTGGACAACTTGTGGGTGAGCTGTGTACCGCCTGTGCACCCCGCCTATCCATCCCGTATTATGAGTAGATGGCTTTTCAATATGCCTGTAATCTTGTGAAAACGACGTTCATTCTAACTAAATTCATAAGCTCCTAGCAAATAAGTTAGTGAACGCATACGTAACAAAGACTTAAATTTTGAGGGCAATTTCGAAAAATATATTTTTCGAAAACCGTAAAAAGTGCTCCCTCGCCTAAAACCCCGTCAAAATTCAAGGGCTTTGGAGCGACTCCAAGCCACTTAAGGCGAAGGGCGAATCACAGCGTACTGCGTCCATTCACCTCGACGGAATAAGAGATTTACGGGCTTGCTCTTGTCCAACTTGGTCATCATGACCTCAAACTCTTTCACGCCCGCCAGTTCAGTATTGGCCACAGCCAATATGACATCGCCCTCACGTAATCCCGCCCGTGCAGCGGCATCCACAGCCGCATCCACCCGTACCCCGCCTTTAACTTTGAGTTGCTTCTTCAAGGTCTCTGGAATATCGCTCACAGTCAGGCCCAAGGCCTGAACCGCATTGGCCACGCGTGGCTTGGATTCACGTTCTTTGCTGGCGACTTTTTCTTCTTCAAACTCACCCACGATGATGCTCAACTCTTTGCTAACACCACGCCGAAACACCGTTAAGGTGCTCCGGGTGCCGGGTTTGGTGCGTCCGACCAGGCGCGGCAAGTCAGCAGACTTCTCAATCGCTTTACCTTCGAATTTAACGATGATGTCGCCAGCCTCCACACCAGCTTTCTCGGCGGCCGAACCATTCTCAACCGCTCTGACCATGGCGCCTTGCGGCTTGCCTAATCCAATCGACTCAGCCACCTCCTTAGAGACCTGCTCAATCTGCACCCCAATACGGCCCCGTGTCACACGGCCCGTGGCACGCAGTTGCTCACTTACCCGCACCGCTTCATCCATCGGAATGGCAAATGAGATGCCCATGAAGCCACCCGAGCGTGAATAGATCTGACTGTTAATGCCCACCACTTCACCACGCATATTGATGAGCGGGCCACCCGAGTTACCAGGGTTGATGGCGACATCAGTCTGGATGAGAGGCAAATAGTCACCCGTGTCACGCTGTTTGGCACTGACGATGCCTGCGGTGACGGTATTTTCCAGACCAAAGGGGGAGCCAATCGCCATGACCCATTCGCCCACTTTGAGCCGATTCACATCACCCACCTTGACTGCGGGCAAACCAGTCGCCTCAATTTTGACGACGGCCACATCGGTGCGCTTGTCGGCCCCCACAATGCGGGCCTTGAACTCACGCTTGTCAGTCAATGTCACCAGCACCTCTTGCGCACCTTCCACCACGTGCGCATTAGTCATGATGAAGCCATCAGCCGACAAGATGAAGCCTGAGCCAACCCCACGCGGCTGAGCCTCTTCTTCCTGCGGCTGTGGGCTAGGACGGTTGGGGCGCGGACCCTGACGCGGTGCATTAGGAAGGGGGATGCCAAAGCGACGAAAGAACTCCAGCATGTCTTCGTCCGCTCCGCTTTCGGAACCGGGACGTGCCATGACTTTCTCCAAGGTTCGGATGTTCACCACAGAGGGGCCGACCTGCTCGACCAGCTCAGTGAAATCAGGCAAACCACGCGTTGACTGGGCCCAAGTCGAACCCACAGTCAAGAGGTTGAGCATCATGAGCAGGAGAATGGCACCCAAGCACTTGGGAACAGATTGGGTTTTGAAATCGATTTTGAACATCATCATGCTTTCTTGGAAATAACAATCGGTTTTACAGCCATTCAGGTAGGGTCTCATTTTCGCTGTTCAAGGGCTTGGGCAAATGCTGAAAGCGTCTGCTCAGGCACCTCACCCACCACCGTCACCCACCAAACTCCGGTTTTATCAGGCAAGCGCTTTGACAGCGTGTGGGTCGCACCCATCGCCCTCAAGCCTTCAGCGCCATGGCGCCCAGGAACAAAGCCTTCAATGAACAAAGACACCGTGGCCAGCCCATCGGAAAAAACCCATTGAACCGCAAAGCTCCCAGCGCTCTGCTCGGCTTGAACCGGGCGACGATAACAACTCATGGATTTAAATCCGGGCACGGGAGTTTTCAGGATCCATCCTTCAGCCTGAGCAGAGGTCTTGATCATCGCGGGACGCTCCACACGATAATCGTCGGTTTTGGTCATCATTTGCGTGAGCTTGCTCATGCTGACAGGTGCATCCAGCTGCAACTCCGAGAAGGCGACTTGTTCCAGCACATGCTTTTGCGCATCGAGTGTTTGCAGGCGAACCACCAAGCCGGATTTTTTTTCACTCCAGACCTGGTAGGCGAATCTCAGCTTGTCCTTGGGTTCAATCTGAACTACGTCAGTATCGAAGCCCGCCACGCGTTCTGCACCGATAAAGTGGGCGGTATAAAACTCATCAATGGCCGTATCCGATGAATTGAGCAAGCCGGGGAACAAGCCCAATGAATCACGTGTTTCCACCACCGCGACTTTACTTTGCGGTGAAAAGGTAATGACTTCTGAGTTGTGCCGAAAAGTTGAACGTCGCGGGCCACTCAGTGACTCGATCCGCTCCATTTGCTGCTCGCCATCGCATACGTGCCAAATACGTGAACTGGCCATGCTACTGCCAGAGGAGACCACCAGGGTGCCGATATACGCCTTGCGACGCGAGGCCTCGTGCATACGTAGCAGCCACTCGGAGGTGCTACGTTGCGCCGGTACTTTTTGCACCAGCGTAACATCTCGCCCGAGCGCAGGCGTTTGTGCGCCAATGATGGCCACCATGAAAAATGCGGCAACACTTGCCAATAAGCACCGGGTTTGCACACTCAAGACCATGATGGGCATTACCGAGTCGAGCGCTCAAAAGTGGCGTTACGCACAAAGCCGGACGGCATTTGCAAGGCCGACGCACCTCCAAACTGCTGATGCGCCTGGAGCAGCGGGTCCAGCCGGGGATCGCGAATCATGGCCTGAGAGGATTCATCCTGCACGACCACGACTGGTAATGGCGCTTGCGCCAGTTGCGAGGGGCTAACCGGGGCGTTCACACCATCTACAAAGCC
>CANCAO010000343.1 GCA_947374105.1 Comamonadaceae bacterium
CCGAGTAGCGCAATCAAGGCCGCCAGCAAGGCTAGCGAGGGCACGGTTTGCATCAGGCCCGACAAGCCCAACACAGTGGCCCGCAGGCGTGGGTGCGGGAAGGTCCACACCGCCAGTGGAATCGCCAACAAGGCCGCCAAGCTCACCGAGGCCAGTACCAGCGCCAGGTGCTGGCCGGTCAGACGCGCCAGATCATGGCCGAACAGCTTGCCCCAAAAGCCACGGCGCTGGGGCTCGGGTTGTGGGGCTGTGTTGGGACTGGTTTTTGTGACTTGGCTTTCTGGGGCTTGGCCTGCCAGGTGATCTCGCGCAATCACGTCAAACGCCACGCCTTGCAACTCGGCTCGTGCATTCATGGCAATCATGGCGCTCTCGTCCACGTGACCTTCCAATTTTTGCAGCGCCGCCCAGGCGGCAGGAAAACGCTTGGGCAGATCCAGCCGGTACAGCAGCAAGGCATCGTAGCGCGGGAAGTAGCTTCGGTCGTCGATCAGCACGCGCAGGCTCAGGTGGGCAATCTTGGCGTCGGTGCTGTAGATGTCGATCACGTCGATCTGCTGTGTCTTGATCGCGTCATAGGCCAGACCATGGTCCAGGCCAATGGGTGTTTGCGCCAGGCCATAAGCCTTGGACAGCCCGGGCCAGCCATCGCTGCGACCCGAAAATTCGTTGGACAGGCCTAGCTTGAGCGCTGGGTGACGTGCCAAGTCGCTGAGTCTGCGCACGCCAAGTGTTTGTGCCTGTGTCTCGGTCATGGCCAGCGCGTAGCCGTTATTGAAGCCCAAAGGCACACTCACGCCCAAGCCCAGTGGCAAGAGCGCGCGACGCATGTCGCTCAGACCCATGGTTTGGCTGTTCTTTAGAATTTCCAGACTGATCGTGCCCGCGTACTCGGGGTACACGTCGATGGCACCAGAGCGCAGCGCCTCGTAAACAATCGCGGTATTACCTAGCCCTTGCAGCACCACGGGCGCGTGTGCCAAGTGGGGTGCAGTCTGCTGTGCAATCACCTGCGCCAGGATGTAGGACTCGGTGAAGCGTTTGGAGCCTATGCGCAGCAGCTCGGGCGATGCATTGACGGCCAACGCTGTCTTTGCGATAAGGATCAAACAAAACATCGCGAGCTGCAGCAGTCGGCGCAGGCTGCATGCAGTCGAGTGTCGAGCAGGGTAGGGAGTCAACCCGACTATTGCACCTTCACGGCACCCAAGTTTGAAAGCAACGCAGGAATATCAGTTTGCACAACGCTCCACAACACGTCATCGTCAATGCCTGCGTAGCCGTGGATCAACTGGTTTCGGGTGGCGATGACCATACGCCACGGGATTCCCGGGTGCGCTAGCCGAACAGATTCTGGAATGTGGGTGGCGGCTTCACCGATGAGTTCAACGTTACGCACGGTGGCGTCGTAACGCATGGGGTCGTTCGTGAATGCTGTTTTTTCGATCCCGTTTGTGAATGTCAGCACACGCTCACAAAAACCGATCATATCGTCTATGTAAAACCGCCACTCACGCTGAGGGGCGCCCTCAGACATGCACAGCCTCGCGCTCCACATAAGGGCGAAGTTCTTTCCGCAAGGCCTTTTGTGTCACTAAATCTACTGCGCAGCCAAGCACATCTTCCAGGTAGAACTGAACTCCAAAGTACTGCGCCGATGTAGCCGGGCCATCAAAGTCAACCAGAACATCAATGTCACTGCCTGCGTGAGCTGCATCGCGCGCGGTAGAGCCGAACAAGGCCAGATCAGCCACGCCGAAGCGGCTGACCAAGTGTGGCTTGTGTTCGGTAAGCAGTTGTAGGGCGGTCTTGCGATTCATGATTCCAGTATAGCGACGAGCGGCAAAGAGCAGTCAAGGAAAGTTTGCCCCGACTAGCAAGGGAGATGCTACCTCCCCCCACACCAATTTTTCGCCCGCATCCAAATGCGTCAGGTACAGGCGCAAATCAAATTCAAACTGGTGGTAGTCGGGCTCCATGTAGGTGCAGAGTTTGTAAAAGGCTTTGTCGTGCGCCTTCTCTTTGATGTGGGCCAGCTCGTGCACGGCGATCATTTTTAAAAACTCGATGGGCGTGTCCCGAAACAGCGTGGCCACGCGGATCTCCCGCTTGGCTTTGAGCTTGTTGCCCTGCACGCGCGAGACGGTGGTGTGCGTGCCCAGGGCGTGTGCGATGACGTGCAGCTTGCTGTCAAAACAGACCTTGCTTAAGGGATCGGCACTGCGCAGGTGCTCGCTTTTCAGGGCCTGCACGTAGTCGAACAAGGCGTTGTCCGATTGAATGCTGTGGGTCGTTTTGTATTTCTTGAGCAGCAACTCACCCAGCCGCTGCGTGTTGACGAGCTGCTGCACCTGCGCCAGCGTGTCGCTGGGGTAGCCTTGGAGATAGCGTAGTGGAGTGGTTGCTATTGAATTCATAGCTGCTTACGCACGTTATGTGTGCGAAAGCGGCCTTTTTTATGTATTAAATTTCGCGGCGAAGCGCCGGAAACAAAATGATGTCACGGATGCTTGGGCTGTCGGTCAGCAGCATCATCAGGCGGTCAATGCCGATGCCGCAACCGCCCGCCGGTGGCATGCCGTACTCCAGGGCGCGTACGAAGTCGTGGTCAAAGAACATGGCTTCGTCGTCGCCGCTGTCTTTGGCGTCCACCTGGGACTGAAAGCGCGCCACCTGTTCCTCGGCGTCGTTCAACTCCGAGAAACCGTTGCCGAACTCGCGCCCCGTGATGTAGAGCTCAAAACGCTCGGTCACGTCCGGGCGCGTGTCGCTGGCGCGTGCCAGGGGTGATATCTCCACCGGGTGTTCGCAGATGAAGGTCGGCTGCCAGAGTTTTTCTTCCACGGTTTCTTCAAAATACAGCACTTGCAGGCCCGCCAGACTGCGGGTGGAGAGCTGCTTCTTGGCCTCCGTCAGGCCCAGCTTGCGCAGGGCGTTGGTGAGCCAGTCGCGGTCATCCACGTTGGCACCGGCTTCGGTGTGTTTGAGGATGGCTTCACGGATGGTCAGTCGCTCAAAAGGCTGCGACAGATCGACCGGCTTGCCGCCGTAGCTCAACAGCGTGCTGCCTGCGGTGTGCAGCGCGGCGTGGCGGATCA
>CANCAO010000344.1 GCA_947374105.1 Comamonadaceae bacterium
CAGCGTGTAATCAGGCACGGGGGCTGCGGCTTGGGCCAATGCAGCAGTGCTGGCAATCAGGGCCAAGGAGGCGAGGGCGATTTTAGATTTCAGGTTCATAGGAGCTCCAGGTTTGAGATTGAAAAATATGACAAATTCATTAAACGCATTTCCTTACATGCATGGACCGTGCCAAAATTGATGCGACCAGCCTCACTAAAAAACAATCTGCCAAAGTAAACAGGTTTTTGTTACCATAGCTGTTTATTTAAACAGTATGCATTGTTATGGTGCATTAAGTGCACCAATCATCAAAGAATGATGCACCTTTATGGAGAAATCACCGTGAGCCTTTCTTTGGTACAAAGCCGAGCGCTGCTCGGTCTGGACGCGGCAGCCGTAACGGTCGAAGTGCATTTGGCCAACGGCCTACCTAGCTTCACACTGGTGGGGCTGGCGGATGTGGAGGTGAAAGAGGCGCGGGAACGGGTGCGCTCCGCCATTCAGAACGCAGGCTTGGAATTTCCCAACAATAAGCGCATCACCGTCAACTTGGCACCGGCCGATCTGCCCAAAGACTCGGGGCGGTTTGACCTGCCCATCGCCCTGGGCATTCTGGCTGCCAGTGGGCAGATTGACACCGCACGGCTGGCCGGCCATGAGTTTGCGGGTGAGCTCTCACTCTCGGGTGAATTGCGACCGGTGCGCGGCGCGTTAGCTATGGCGCTGGCCCTGCACCAAAGCCAAGTGCTCACGCGCTTGGTGTTGCCCCCAGGGAGTGCGGAAGAAGCGGCTTTGGTGCCCGACGCACAGGTTTACCGGGCACGTCATTTGCTCGATGTGGTGCAACAGTTTTTACCAGCCAGTTCAGACGCTGAGCCGCTGCCCCCGAGCGATGGGTGGTCGCGCATCAGCAGCACCCCACAGAGCACCCACGCCCACTACGCCGATCTGAGCGATGTGAAAGGCCAAACGGGTGCTAAACGTGCATTAGAAATCGCCGCCGCCGGGGGCCACAGTCTGCTGCTCAGCGGCCCACCGGGTTCGGGCAAGTCGATGTTGGCGCAGCGCTTTGCGGGCCTGCTGCCCGCCATGTCCACGCTAGAGGCTTTGCAGAGTGCGGCCATTTCCAGCCTGGGCGGGCGCTTTGCCATGACGCAGTGGGGCCAGCGCCCCACTGCCAGCCCGCACCACACGGCCAGCGCCGTGGCCTTGGTGGGTGGCGGCTCGCCACCGCGCCCCGGTGAGATTTCTTTGGCGCACCACGGCGTGCTTTTTTTAGACGAACTGCCCGAGTTCCCCCGCTCGGCGCTAGAGGCTCTGCGCGAGCCCTTAGAGACCGGCCACATCACCATCTCGCGAGCGGCGCGTCGAGCCGATTTTCCGGCCCGCTTCCAACTGGTGGCTGCGATGAACCCATGCCCCTGCGGCTACCTGGGCTCGACTCAGCGCGCCTGTCGCTGCACGCCAGCCCAAATCAGCCGCTACCAGGGGCGCTTGAGTGGCCCGTTGTTAGACCGCATTGACCTGCACGTCAGCGTATCGGCACTGCCGCCGGATGAGCTGCTGCAAGCCACGCCGGGCGAGCCCACCGCCCACATCCGAGAGCGCTGTGACCAAGCCCGTGGCCAAGCGCTAGCGCGCCAAGGCAAAACCAACCAAGCCCTGGCCGGGCAAGAGATCGACCAGCACGCCGCAATGGACGACGCTGCGCTCAAGTTCCTTCACATCGCTGCCGCTCGCCTGGCCTGGTCAGCCCGTGGCACGCACCGCACACTCAAAGTGGCGCGCACCATCGCCGACTTGGGCCGCTCTGAGCACATTACCGTGGCCCATGTGGCTGAAGCCATGCAGTACCGACCTCTATCGCGCAGTGGGGGCTGAATCAGCCGCAGGCGCGGCGCTTGCCTGACCAGCAGTTCTCAACCGGGTGTCGAGCTCACTCCAAATGCATGAACGCATCACGCCGCTTCAGCGCCTGGGCAAAGGCCCAACCCATCCCGAACATGGCCGCACCACTCAGGGCAATCACCCAGGCTGAGCCGATGTGGGTCATCAGGGCGGCGGCCAACAGCACACCGACGGATTGGCCGGTGAAAAGCGCCATGGCAAACAGCGACACCGCCGTGCCGCGTGCGGCTGGGGCCATTTGGGTGGCGTTGATTTGCATGGTGTTGTGGAACATGAAAAAACCAAAACCCGCCACCGGGCTGGCGATGGCTGCAAACACCCAATGCGGCGTGAAGCCCAGCACGCAGCATGACAAGCCGAGCAAGCCCACACCCACCACCACCAGGCCCGGCTCGCCTAAGCGCGAAATCAAATGCCGCGCCACCGCCATATAGCCCATACCGCCCAAACCAAACAGCGCCACTATGGCCCCTGCGGCCGACAAAGACACGCCCAACTCATGGTGCAAATGCGAGGGCCAGATGGCCATTACCCCAAAGCCGACCGCGCCCTCAACCAAGGCCACCGACAAGACGATGCGAGACCAGCCACCCGTCAAAATCATCAGCGCCTGCTTCACAAAACCGGGGCGCACCATGGGCTCGACGCCAACGACGGGTGTGGCGTCGGCTTGCTGGCGTTGCCACTCTAGCCAGAGCAAAGTTCCGACGACGGAAAACAGCAGCGCCATACCGGCAAAGGCCCAGCGCCAACCCACAAAGTCAGTGAACAGGCCACCCACCAATTGCCCGCCCGCGATACCCAGCGTGGTGCCCAGACCCACGCGCGCCAGCGTGGCCTGGCGGTGCTCGTAGTCCACCACGTCACCAATCCATGCCATCGACAGCGGGATGATCGCCGCTGCACCCAGCGCCACCAAAATGCGCGCCACCAGCAGCATGTTCAAACTGGCCGCAAACACCGCCACTGCACTGCCAACGCTGCACCCCAAGGTGGCCAGCGCGACGATTCGGAACTTGCCCTTGCGGTCACCCAAGGGGCCGTAAACTAGTTGCGACAGGCCATAGACCACGGCAAAAAAAGACACCACTTGCGCCGCCTGCGTGAGCGAGACCGAGAACTCGCGCGCCAACTCGGGCAGCATGGCGTCACACATGCGCTGCGCCACCATGCTGGCGAAGGTGGCAAAGGATAAGAG
>CANCAO010000345.1 GCA_947374105.1 Comamonadaceae bacterium
TCGGCCGATGCGGTCAACCAGATGGTGGCAACGGCGCTGCGTGAAACAGCGCGCATCGACGTGGTGGTGAACAACGCATTCAGCCCCTACAGCTTTGACCCCGAGCAGCGCCAACGGTTTTGGCAAACGCCTTGGCAGGCCTACCAAACGCAGTTCGATGGCGCGGTTCATGCGGCCTACAACGTGTGCCAAGCCGTGCTGCCGCATTTCAAACAACGCGCCCAAGGCAGCATCATCAACCTGGTGAGCGACTTGGTGGAGCGCCCCAGCATCGCCTACCACGACTACAGCACCGCCAAATCGGCCCTGGTGGGCTTTAGCCGCAACCTGGCCACCGAGTTGGGGCCACTGGGCATTCGCGTCAACTGTGTCGCGCCGGGTTTGGTAAGCCCCACCGATTCAAGCCGCGCGACCAAAGAAGCCGTGAAAGACGCCTTGATCGAGCAGACGCCGCTGGGCCGCATGGCCACCCCGGATGATGTGGCCGGCCCCGTGCTGTTTTTAGCGTCGGAGTGGAGCCGTTTTATGACCGGTCAGGTGTTGATGGTTGACGGTGGCTTGGTGATGCGGTGAGGCACCACGTCGGCGACATCGTGGTGTTTGGCAGGGTTTGTTCCAACATCCACCTCTCAAAATCAGCAATGTGACAGCGCCTTGCGGCAATGCATTCAAATAATTAAAATGAATGCATAGAATGCCTTTTTATGAGGTGATGCTATGGCAATGCTGACAGTACGCCCCGGCTGTGCGGGCTTGGCTGAATGCGCAGGCCACCGTCACGCTGTATCTATCCAGCGTGACGGTGGCCGAACTACTGTTTGGCATCCGAGCACTCCCGGCAGGCAAGCGCAAGGACATGCTGGCACAGACGCTTGACGGTCTGATGAGGCTGTTCAGGGATCGGGTGCTTCCATTTACCGCGCCCTACGCGGCAGCTAGTGTTACGGTCATTAATCCGTGGGAAGCGTAAGGGAGCCTTGGCGGCAACGAGAGGTAGCGAATGAGTTCACCCGCCGCCTCCGGCTGTACCGCCGTCTGCGTCAACGCAGCTGAGAAAAACGTCGTCGGTTGCACCTCGGTTGGAATCGGGCCGACGAAGTTGATGCCGCTCACATGGATCAACTCGGCCACCTGCTGAAAGCCAATCTCCGCCTCACCCCGCGCCACCACAGCGGCCACCGGCTCGCCCGACGGTGGCCCGCGCACCTTGCGCGACTTGCCTGCGATCTGCTCGGCAATGCCAAGCTGGGGGAACAGCGTGGTGGCGAGGTACGTGCCGCTGCCACTGTCCGAATAGGCGATGGATTTTGCCGCCAGCAGCGTGCTGCGCAAGGCGTCAACGCTGCTGATGTCTGGCTTGGCGGCCCCGGCGCGCACCACCATGTCGATCTGCGAGCGCGCCAGATCAAACTGGCTGTCAGCACGCACCAGCCCCCGCGTGATGAGCGGCGCCACAGACACCCGGTCCAAAATCACCACATCAGCCGCCTCACCCCGCGCAAGCCGAGTCGGAATCGCCTCTGACGAGTCCCCCATGGACGGGCCGCGCGTGGTGACAAGGCGATGACCGCTGGCCTGCTCGAAAGCGGGGGCCAGCTCGGCATAGACGCCGTGGAAACCGGCGGAGATCATGACGCGGATGTCAGCGGCGGAGGCTAGGCTGGTTGTCGTCAACAGAGTGACTACGACCAGATTGGATAAGTATTGCGCCAGTGATTTTTGTTTCGTGTGTGCCTCGTCTCAGGGTGTTAGTGGCTTGCAAGCATCGACTTGCTAACCAATGAGCTTGTCGTATTCGCTATGCGTGCCAACCCAGAACCAATGGACACCGCCGGGCACAGGCAGCCCCAGTGCGCGGTAATACAGGCCGACTCGGACACTATGAAACCGACCGTTGCCTACGGTCTTGAAATGCAGCGATGGGTGGTTAGGATCGACCTTGAGTTGCGCGAAATTTCGGTGCGCAACGGTTTGAATCTCGGCGGGAAGCGCGTCAAGGCATTGCCAAAAACGCTTTGACGCAGTGTGTTTCAAAGCTCTCTCGCCGCGCCTGAACGATAGTCGGCAAGGGCCTCCGCCGCCAACTGATCAAGCTTGCCAGCACTCGCATCCAGCTCAATCTGCCTGTCCCACGCTGCGCCATCAAATTCAGAGAACCAGCGCCGAAATTCGGCCAGCTCCATTGGGGGCAGGGACTCCACAGCATGCTCAATCGACTTTACGTTTCCCATGATTTTCTCCTTCCGAATCGCAACAATGCAAAGTATGCAGCAAGTCGATGCACGTGTGGACATCCGCTTCGGCAGGCATTGCTGCTCAACATGCCCACATCAGCCGACTCACCGAGCTCGCGCCTCTGGCATGAGTGCTTGAGAAAATCACCCATGAGCCACATTGGGACATGAACGGACGGCCTGACTGGTTCAGCAAACGTCCGTTTCAGGCTGGGTAGAGACACTCACCTCACCCTATTGCTGACATTCAACGTTTCGCTTGATCGAACCACGGTGGCGGGCGAAGCCTGCCAGTGTGGTCCGCGCTCGAAATGGGGGTTGATTTACGCATAAACAAACAGGCTTGACCCCCTTATACCCACGAAGTCGCTTGGGTATCTTCGCAGGCCAAGTTGAATATTTTTATTAAACTGCGGTGTTGCTTGTGCGCTCGTTAACCACTCCGAAACAGCATCCGCCATGTCTTGGCAGAAGGTTGGAATGTCAATCACTAGAACATTGTTGATACCACAATCATGCATAGTGGTTGAGTCGTTGGGCTCTAGAAAGGCAACACGAATGAAGCTCAATTTAGGATGGTGTGCCCGATTTTGATGCAAAAGTGAGCAGCGGTAGTAATAACAAGTGTTGCCAGACAGTGATGTAGCGGAAGGGCATCCATACTTCGGAGACAACCATTTTTCCACCCAAGCTTTGTATTTCGCGCCAGAGGCTTGTCCGTCTTGAGATTCAAGTGCGCTACATACGTCCGGCAATACAAGCGCCGCCACAAGCGCAAGATGAAACTGTCTACTCTTGCAAGCCGTTAGCATTTGATCGATCAGTTCATTCACACTGCCACCACCCGATCAAA
>CANCAO010000346.1 GCA_947374105.1 Comamonadaceae bacterium
AGGTTGATCTGGCGCAGCAAGCCCCAGGTTAGTCCCAGGCCCAGGCCGATCAAGCCATACAAAGCACCGATGAAAACCCCTGAGAGGATGGACTGACTCAACAGGTTAAAACTGGGGAAGTTCATGGGCTTTGTTGTACGTTTTTAAAGTCTTATTGCACTTGCAGCTTGGCACCAGGTGCAGCGTAGGCCTTAGGCCAGATCACGTTCCACTTGCCGCCTTGCACTTGTTTGACGCGCATCAGGTCGTCGCCATAGTTGTTCATGCCGTCAAAGCGCAGCTTGCCGTGAATCGTGTCCACCTTGTTTTTCTTTAACCAGATGGCAATCTTCTTGTCGTCAAAGCTGTTGGTGGCGCGAATCCCCGCTTCCAAAATTTGCCAGGCTGAATACGACGCGGCGGCTTGTACTTCAACCGTGGTGTAGGGCAGGCCAGCCTTGGTGGCGCGCTCTTTGAAAATCTTGATGAATTCCGCCGCACCCAGGTAGGTGGTGAAGGGCGCGTGCTCTTCAAAGATGGTGAGCGACAGCGCACGGTTGCCCTCAACTGATGCGGTCATGGGGCCGGGTGCGGGATAAGTGTGGAAGTGCAGCGGCGGCGAGTAGTCGATCTTCTTCATCGCATCGAGCAGCATATTGCCTTCCAGCGCGATGTCGCCCATCCACACCAAATCGGGCTTGGCGTCTTTGATGCGTGCGGCAATGGGGCCAAAATCGCGGTTACCAAAGTCCCATTCCAGGAACAAGACCTCTTGCAAGCCACGCTTCTTGGCGACTTCACGCGCGCCTAAAGTCAGGAAGTGGATGGAGGGAAATTTGCTGGTGACGAAAGCCACGGTCTTGGGCGGCTTGGGTGCGGTGGCCAGCAGATCGAACACGGTGTTAGGCACAGTCGTGCCGGGCTCCGCGCCAATCGACCAGGCCGGGAAGGCGTAGTCGTAAGTGGACAGCGCAGGGATGCCGAAGGTGTGGTGCACCAGCACCTTGCCGTAGCGCTGCGCGACACCCATGGCCGAGAGAATGGCACCGGTAGCGTAAGGCCCCATGAGCAAGTCCACCTTGTCGGAAGTAATCAACTGCTCGTACAGCGTGCGCGCCAACTCGGGCTTGGACTGGTCGTCTTTGAGCAGCCACTCCACCTTGCGGCCCAGCAAGCCACCCTTAGCGTTGATCTGCTCCACATAAATCTCCCCCACCAGCTTGTGCGTCATGGCGGTGGCCGAGAGCGGCCCGGTCAGCGCCAGGGTGCTGCCGATGCGCAAGGGCGGCTGGGACGCACCGGTCTGCGCCAATGCGGGGATTGCCGCCAACACAGCCACAGCGGCGGTGGCAAGCATCAAACTACGACGTACGAATTTCATGGTTTTGTCTCCTGGTTGCTAAGTCATTGGGATCAGAAAAATACGGCTTACCTGTCAGTCCATTAATCAGTCAATTTGTGCGCCCGAGCGCTTGACCAGATCAGCCCACTTGGTCGTCTCCGTGCGGCCAAAAGAGAGCAGTTCATCGGAACCCATGGCGCGCAACTCCAGACCCTGGGCAGCAAGCTTGACGTTTACCTCGGTACTGGCCATGGCCAAGCCGCTGGCCTCACGCAAACGAGCCAACACGGGCGCGGGCGTGGCGGCGGGTGCGTACAACATGAACCAGGCCACCAAGTCAAAGTCGGGGTAGCCCTGCTCGGCCAGGGTGGACACATCGGGCGCAGCGGCACTGCGCTTGGCACTAGAAGCCCCCAGGGCACGAAGCTTGCCCGCCTTGATGTGCGCCATCACAGCGGCCGGGTGGTAGAACATGTAAGGCACCTGGCCCGACATCACGTCTGAGAGCGCCAAACCGCCGTCTTTGTAGGGCACATGCACCAGCTCACCGCCCAGTTTTGCCTTGAGTAACTCACCGGCCAAATGGCCCGAGGTGCCGTTGCCTGCCGACGCAAAACTGATGCCGCCGGGTTTGGCGGCTTGGGCTGCAATGTCTTTGATGGACTTAAGCGGCGAGTTGGCCGCCACCACCAGCAGCGTGGGCGTGTAGCCTGCGAAAGCAAGGGGTACAAAGTCTTTTTGCGCATCAAAAGGTATCTTCTTGTACAGCGCCGGGTTGATGGCGTGCGTGCCCACCGTACCCATCAAAATCGTGTAGCCATCGGCCGCGCTCTTGGCCACGATGTCAGAGCCGATATTGCCGCCCGCGCCAGCCCGGTTGTCAATCACCACCGCTTGCCCCAGGGTTTTGCTCAGGGCGTCACCGATGCTGCGCGACACGATATCGGTCGTCGTTCCTGCACCAAAGGGCACGATCAATTTGACGGGACGCGAGGGGTAATCTTGCGCTAACACGCTCACTGCTGCCAGTGCGAAACAGGCTGGCAACACGCGCAGAGCGATGCGGTACATCAGGGCCATTGGTCTCATGGCGTTGACTCCTGCGCGCGGCTTGGCCAACCCAAGCGGAACAGTTCGTTGTGCTCACCCAGCACGGGTGGTGCCGTGACCTGCAAGGCGCGCTCGCCATCAAAGGACACGGGCGAACGCACGGTGCGAAAAGTGCCCATGGTGGGGTGCTGCGTCTCCACAAACAATTGCAGGTGCTTGGCCTGTGGGTCGTTCGGCACTTCGTCCGTCGTGTACATGGGCGAATGCGGCACGTCTTGAGCCAGCAAGCGCGTGCACCAATCGGCACGTGTACGCAAGCAGAAGATGCCACCCAGCACGTGCATCAAGGCCTCTTGGTTGTCGATCCGGCCTTCACGCGTAGCGAAGCGCGGATCTTCAAAAATATCGGCGCGCTCCATCGAGGTAGCCAAGCCCTGCCAGAACTTCGGCGGCGATGACATGTGCAGCGCAACCCACTTGCCGTCTGAACACTTGAGCACATACGACTGCGAAACGCTGGGGCGGCTGAACGGCCCCATCACCTCATTGGCAGAAAACAAATGCGTGAACGCGTCAAGGTTGAAGTGCGTCATGGCCTCCATCATCGACACCTCGACCTTGCGGCCCACGCCAGTGCTGTGGCGCTCATGCAGCGCACCCAAGATGCCGTAGGCGGCGTAAAAACCGGTCAGCGAATCGGCCAGCGCT
>CANCAO010000347.1 GCA_947374105.1 Comamonadaceae bacterium
GGTCAACCCGGCTACCCGCGCAATGACTCTGATTTTTTTGCCCTGACGGTGGGCAACTACATCTTGGGCGGCGGCGGTTTTGTCTCGCGCCTGACCGAAGAGGTGCGTGAGAAGCGGGGCCTGAGCTACAGCGTGTACAGCTACTTTGCTCCGGGCCTGCACGCGGGGGCTTTCACGCTGGGGCTACAAACACGGCCTGACCAAGTGGAGCAGGCCGTGAAGGTCTCGCGCGATGTGCTGGCGAGCTTTGTGGCCCAGGGGCCAACGGCGAAAGAACTTAAAGCCGCCAAAGACAACCTCATTGGCGGCTTTGCCCTGCGCATTGACAGCAACCGCAAGCTGCTGGACAACGTGGCCAACATCGCTTGGAACCAGTTGCCCTTGGCTTATCTGGACACTTGGACGCAGCAGGTCGAGCGCATTAGCTTGGCCGATATCCGCGCTGCCTTTGCGCGCAAGTTGCAGCCTGAAAAAATGGTGACGGTGGTGGTGGGTGGGGCCTCTTCCGCAGCAACAGGGGGGGCTACGAAATGAAAAAAATCAAATCTTTGGCGGCAAAGAAGTCCAAGCCAGCGCCGGTTAAAAAAGCCGCGCTGCCGGGCGAAATCCGCATCATCGGCGGCCTGTGGAAACGCAGCAAACTGCCCGTGCCCACCCAACACGGCCTGCGCCCCACGCCCGACCGGGTGCGCGAGACGCTCTTTAATTGGCTAGGCTCAGACGTGCAGGGCGCGCACTGCCTGGATGCTTTTGCGGGCACGGGTGCACTGGGTTTTGAAGCCGCCTCGCGTGGGGCGACCCAGGTACGGCTGGTGGAGCAAGACAGTGCCCTGGTGGCCCAGCTCCAGCGCATGCACACGCAATTGAAGGCTGGCATGGTGGAGGTGGTGCGTGGCGATGGCTTGGCTGCACTCAAGTCAGCGCAGGCAGAGAGTCTGGACTTGATTTTTTTAGACCCGCCGTTTGAAGCCACTTGGTTTGAGACCGCATTGCAAGCAGCCACCAAAGCCCTCAAACCCGAAGGTAGCCTCTACCTGGAAGCCCCTTCCGCTTGGAGTGAGGAAACATTGGCAGCCCTTAACCTGAGCTTGCACCGGTATATGAAGGCCGGCGCCGTGCACGCACACCTCTTGCGCCGCATAATCTGAGAACTTGCGGGACAGACCAAGAGTTACGCGCAGCGAACTTTGCTCGGTCCTCGACGTATTGAGACATTGCGGGACAGACCAAGAGTTACGTGCAACGAACTTTGCTCTGTCCTCAACTGATTAGAAAGAAACCATGGCCCGCCACATCACCGCCATCTACCCCGGCACCTTCGACCCCATGACCTTGGGCCACCTGGACATGGTGGCGCGGGCCAGCCTGATGTTTGACAAAGTCATCGTGGCCGTGGCCACCGCGCACCACAAAAAAACCATGTTCTCCGTGCATGAGCGCATGGACATGGTGAGTGAACTCGTCAAACCTTACCCCCAGGTGTCGGTTGCGCATTTCTCGGGTTTGGTGATTGATTTTGCGAGCTCACATAAAGCCACGGTGATGCTGCGCGGCCTGCGCTCCGGCACAGACTTTGATTACGAATACCAACTTGCAGGCATGAACCGTAGCCTCAAGCCCGATGTGGAAACCGTGTTTCTGACACCGGGTGACAAGTACCTGTTCATCTCCAGCACTTTGGTGCGAGAAATCTCTACCCTGGGTGGCGATGTGGATCAGTTTGTACACCCTGTGGTGGCGCGGAGTTTGCGTGCGAAATTGCGAAGTTTGGGGGAAGCTTGATGGCGGATGAACCGCAACTCAACTGGGGTTGAAATGTCATGAACGATCAAATCCGGGAACTGCTCGCACAAATCAAAGTGCTGGAAGACGAGTTGCAAACGGCGGTGCACGCGCAAGAGCACCGCATGTTCTTTCAGATTCAAGGCAAACGGGTTGAGTTTGAGCAAACCATTCGTCAAACACACCAACGCTTGAAGCGGGGCTTCTTCCTCTGGTTGGTGACGAATCGGCCACAGAATTTAATCACCGGCCCCATCATTTACAGCATGATTTTTCCGATGCTGGTGCTGGACGTGTGCGTGAGTTTTTACCAGGCCACGTGCTTCCCGATTTACCGCGTGGCCAAGGTGCGCCGCGCGGACTACATCGTGCTGGATCGGCAGCACTTGGCTTACCTGAATTTTGTTGAGAAATTTCACTGCACCTATTGCGCTTACGGCACGGGTTTACTGGCCTATGTGAGCGAAATTGTGGCGCGTACCGAGCAGTACTTCTGCCCCATCAAGCATGCCCGCAAAGTGCTGGGCACCCATGCCCGCTACGCGCATTTTTTGGACTATGGGGACGCGGCTGACCATGCGGCGCGGGTGGAAGAATTTCGTATTGCACTAGAGGAGAAAAAGCCATGAAAATACTGCTACCGGTGGATGGTTCCGAGCTGTCGATGGCGGCGGTGCGCTTTGCGGTGGGGCTGGTGCGCCAAGGCCTACAGGCCGATGTGGTGCTGGCCAATGTGCAAGAGCCCGCGTCTTTGTACGAGTTGGTGGTGGCGCATGACGCCGACATGATTGAGCGCATCAGCGCTGAGGCCGGGGCCCACGCCTTGGAGCCCGCGCAGGCGCTGCTGGATCAGGCCGGCATCGCTTATGAGAGCGAAGTGGCCAAGGGTGACCCGGCGCATACCTTGATCGATATTTTGGAACGCTATGGTTGCGAGCTGGTGGTTATGGGCGCGCGCGGCCAGGGCACTTTGCGCAGCGCCTTGCTGGGCTCGGTGGCCAATGAGGTGCTGCATGCGTCGGGTGTGCCGGTGATGATCGTCAAGCCCGCGCAAGCGGAAATGGAGGCTGACACAGCCAACGAAAGCAATGAGGCGATAAGCGAAGCATGACTGAGTTGATTCTGATCCGTCACGGCGAGACCGACTGGAACCGTGAACTGCGTTTTCAAGGGCAAATCGATGTGCCGCTCAACGCCACTGGGCACGAGCAAGCGCGCCGCATCGGGCTGCGTCTGGCGCAGGAGGACGTGCACACCCTGGTGTGCAGCGACTTGATGCG
>CANCAO010000348.1 GCA_947374105.1 Comamonadaceae bacterium
TGGGCAGTGGTGGGGCTGGTAGTGCTCATAACCTTGTTTTGTAAATGGGTTGAGATAAAAAATTTGAAAAATCGTGATGGTTCGGCGTCATTGTCTCAGCGCAACAAACCGATCTCACGCAAGTAGCGCTGCACGCCCGGATGGATCAAGTCGGTGCGGGGCGCGGCGGCCACGGTGTAGGAGGCGGTGCTCTCTATGGCCTGCGGCCAGCGCTTGCCTAAAGCGGCCTCACCTTTGTGCAGGGCGCGGGCGAGCCGATAGGCCACGTCATCGGGCAGGCTAGGCCGAGCGATCACAAACGACCAAGCGCCGACGGATGGCAAGGCGGCCTCTTGACCGGGGTAGCTGCGTGCGGGAATGGACATGGGTTTGAGCAGCGTGTGCTTGGCCACGATGCGCTGAATCTGCGCAGCATCAGGCACGATGAAGCGTGCCCCAGCCGCGCTCTTGGCCACAGCCGTAAAGCCAGGCCAGCCGCTGCCGCCTCCCCACAGGGCGGCCACACTCCCATCGGCCACCATGGCGGGGCCGTCGCCAGCGCGCTCCAGCAAGACGGGCTTGAAATCTTTGTCCATGTCGTAGCCCAAACCGTCCAGAACATAGCGCGCCAGAATCACCAGACCCGATCCCTGGGCCCCAAAAGCAACGGGCTTGCCCAGCAGGTCTTCAATGCGGCGCGCGGGGCTGTCAGCGCGCGTCACAAACATGCCGGGGGACGAGTACATGGCGGTGAGGATGCTCAGGCTTGCCGAGGCGCGGCCAATGCCGTTGATGGCCTCGTAAAACGGCTCACCCGTGACCAGGGCCAGGTCAAGCTGGCCGGCTTCGATCATCGGGATGTTCTCGGTGCTGCCCTTGGTGTTGCGGGTTTGAATGTGCAGCGTGGCATCGACCTCTTCAATCGTTTGGGCAAAGGCCGCGCCGTACAGCGGGAAGCCGCCGCCGGGCGTGGCGGTTCCCAGCACCACCGTGGTCTGAGTCTGCGCTTGCACACCAAAGTGGGGCAACAGGGTCAACAAGCTGGCGTTGAGCAGCGAACGTCGTGAAGTCATGGTCATTCCTTCTGTGTATTTTAAAATTAGCGCTATTGTTTTTGAAGCACGTCACGCACGGTTAATAAGGTCAATCCGCCGTTTTCCCAAAACTTTTCAACACTTTTTCTACGCTCTAGAAGCAGCTGTTGCATTAGTGGCTCCAGCGCAGTGGTGTCAGGGTTGGCAAGCAACACATAGCGGGCGTCATCAGGCGCGTCGTCATCGCTGAGCTGCTGTACCCAATCCAGCGCCGAGAGGGTTTCCAGCACCGGCTCCAGTTGCAACGCATCCACCTGTAGGGCGCGCACCAGCTCTGACGCACACAAACCCTTGGCTGGCGTGCTCTGTGCCGTATGGAGCTGCTGCAGCACCTCCACCGAGAGCTGAAACTGCCAGCCATGCGCGCCACCGCGACGCTTAACGCCCGCAAGCAAGCTGGGCAGGTAAGCGGTGATCACAGCCCCCAGCAGCACGATGACCCAAGCCACATAAATCCACACCAGCAAAATCGGCACAGTGGCGAACGCGCCATACATGGCCGAATAGGTGGGCACCAGCTTGAGGTACACCGTCAATAATTTTTTCGCTATTTCTATCCCGGCCGACGCAAAAATGCCCCCCACCCAGGCATGGCCCCACTTCACCTGCGCGTTGGGCACGTAGTGGTAGGTGGCCGCCATGGCTGCGGCAAACAAGCTGTACTCCAGGGTATCGAGCAGCAAACGCAAGCCCCCATCCATCTCGCCCATCAAACCGCTGGATGCGGTGAGCAGGTAGGAGGTGATGCTCAAGCTCAAACCCATCAGCAGGGGCCCGAGCGTGATGGCGGCCCAGTAAATCAACACCCGCTGCCCCAATGACCGCGGGCGGCGCACGCGCCAGATGCTGCTGAGCGTGCGGTCAATCGTGAACACCAGCGCCAAAGCTGTGATGAACAGCGCCGCCAGACCCACCGCACCCAGCTTGCTGGCCTTGCCAGAAAACTGCGTGAGGTAGCCCAGAACCTGGCGCGCTATGTTGTCGGGAATCAGGCTTTGCACCAGCCACTTTTGCAGCACGACCTGAAACTCCGAGAACATAGGGAAAGCGGTGAACACCGCCAAAGCCACGGTGATAAAGGGCACCAGGGCAATGGTGGTGGTGAAGGTCAAACTGCTGGCGGTCAGGCCGAGCCGATCTTCCCGAAAGCGCTCGCGCAGGGTCAGCGCGGTCGTGCGCCAAGGGAAGTGAGACAAGTCCTTAAGAAAGGCGCGAAAGAACGCGCGAAAACGATGCGGCAAGCTTTGTGGCAAAACAAGTGGAGAATCAAGGGAAGAAGGCGGTGAGGAATGCATGGCCGCTATGATGCCACCTCCATGAAACCTATTGCCCCCCCTGCTCCTACTATCCCAGCCTCACCTGTGCCTGCCTCTGTACTGGCTTGCGTGCGCTTGACCCGCTTTATGGCCGTGAGCAGCCTGCTGGGTCTGATCGCTCTCGGTCTGGCCTGGGAGCTGTGGCTGGCCCCGCTGCGGCCCGGCGGCTCGTGGCTGGTGCTCAAAGTCTTGCCACTGTGCATCCCCCTGGCTGGGCTACTGAAGCACCGCATGTACACCTACCGCTGGGTCAGCCTGCTGGTGTGGCTGTACTTCACCGAAGGCGCGGTGCGCGCCACCTCAGAGCCTTCACCTGGGGCCTGGCTGGCAGGGATTGAAGTGCTGCTGTGCCTGGTGCTGTTTGCAGCCTGCGCGATGCATGTGCGGCTGCGACTTAAAAGTGCCAAATCGAACCCTATTTCTGAAACCACAACTGCAACAGAACACAACCCAACCTCACCATGACGACCCACTCTGAACTGTTAAACCAACTGCGCCAAATCGTCGGTGCCCCCAACGTACTGACCGAAGGCGACCTTGAAGCCTATGAGCTCGACTGGCGTCGCCGTGAGCGCGGCAAGTCCCTGGCCGTGGTTCGCCCCGGCTCCACCGAAGAAGTGGCCGCCGTGGTGAAGGCCTGCGTCGCCGCCAAGGTGAGCATGGTGCCGCAAG
>CANCAO010000349.1 GCA_947374105.1 Comamonadaceae bacterium
CTGTGCGTGTCAGCGATTCTTCAAATAGGGCGGCAAATGATTCAGACATTTTGTTTGTGGTGTTTAACCACGGGTTAAGTTTTTGAACCCCGCAGCCAAGCGCCAAAGAGGGCGCGAAGGGAGCTGTGGGGGCCGGTTAGCCTCTCAGCTTGCGGTTAGGCGTGCTTGAAAGGCTGCTTGTCTTGCCACCAGTTCAACACCACACCCACTGATTTTTCAATCGAGAGGTCTGAGTTGTCCAACAGCAAGGCATCTTGTGCGGGCTTCAGAGGTGCAACAGCTCGGGAGGAGTCCCGGGCGTCGCGTGCTTCCAAGTCCGCGCGAAGAGCGTTGATTGTAGTCGAAATTCCCTTTGAAATCAACTGCTTATGGCGTCGCTCGGCGCGTTGCTGGGCACTGGCGGTGAGGAACACCTTGAGAGGCGCGTTGGGGAAGATCACTGTACCCATGTCTCGCCCATCGGCCACCAATCCGGGTAACTGGCAAAAGCTGTGTTGCAGCGCGACCAAGGCGGTGCGCACGGCGGGCAGGGCAGATACTTTGGACGCGTTCATGCCGCCTTCTTCACTGCGGATGGCGTCGCTCACGTCTTGGCCATGCAGCAGGATTTGATCGCCCACAAAGCGCACGGGCAGTTGCCGAGCCAACTCCGCAATGGCTGTCTCGCACTGAGGTTCTAGTGCTAAACCGGCACGCAAAGCGGCCAGAGCGGTGACCCTGTAAAGCGCGCCAGAGTCCAGCAGGTGGTAGCCCAGATGCTGGGCGATTTGAGCGGCCAGCGTTCCCTTGCCGGAGGCCGTGGGGCCATCGATGCAGACCACAGGGATGGTGCCTGGCACGGCCTGGGTGACCGAGAACAGCGCCTCAAAGTAGTCGGGGAAGGTTTTGGCCACGCACTTTGGATCGAGGATGCGAACTGGCTGCTGCGCCGGGTTGAAGGCGGCCAGAGAGAAGCACATGGCCACGCGGTGGTCATCGTAGGTGTGGATGGAGGCTGCGTTCCACGCGGTGTTTGCGCTGGGTGGTTTGACGCGGATGAAGTCAGCCCCTTCTTCCACCGTGGCACCGAGCTTGCGCAGTTCGCAGGCCATGGCGGCAATGCGGTCGGTTTCTTTGACACGCCAACTGGCGATGTTGCGCAGTGTGGTGGTGCCCTTGGCGTAGAGGGCCATGACAGCCAGGGTCATGGCCGCGTCGGGGATGTGGTTGCAGTCCAGGTCAATGGCTTTGAGGGGCCAACTGCCGCGTGAAATCTCCAGCCAATTGGGGCCGCTGGTGATCTGGGCACCCATCTGCCGTGCGGCATCTACAAAACGAATGTCGCCCTGGATGGAGTCTGCACCAACGCCCTTAATTTTTATGAATTTATCTGCTGTAGACCCCGTAGCAATAGCACCAAGCGCTATGAAATAGCTAGCAGATGAGGCATCGGCTTCAACATGAATGTTGCCGGGAGAGCGGTAGCTGCTCCCTTTGGGAATCGTGAAGCGTGCCCAACCCTCGCGTTGTACCGCAATGCCAAAACGTGCCAGCAAATTGAGGGTAATCTCGATGTAGGGCTTGGAGATCAACTCGCCGACGACGTCAATCACGATGTCGCGTGTAGCCACCAGGGGCAGGGCCATCAGCAGGGCGGTTAAGAACTGGCTGGAGACGTCACCCCGCACCCGTATGGCTTGGTCCAACCGCAGGGTTGGTTGGCCAATGCGCAAGGGTGGGTAGCCGTCTTGGCCCAGATAGTCAATCTGGCAACCGAGTTGGCGCAGGGCATCGACCAAATCGCCAATGGGGCGCTCATGCATGCGCGGTACGCCACTCAATTCATAGTCGCCGCCCACCACAGCCAGGGCAGCCGTTAGCGGGCGCATGGCTGTGCCCGCGTTGCCCATGAAAAGTTTGACGGCGGAGCTGGACGACTGTCCGCCTAGCCCCTCAATGACCACGGTAGAGCCGTCTTGCTGAACGCCACAGCCGAGCTGGCGCAGGGCGGCGAGCATGACGCGTGTGTCGTCTGAATCCAGAAGGTCGTGAACAGTCGTCGCACCTTGGCTCAGGGCTGCCAGCAGTAAGACCCGGTTGGAGATGCTTTTGGATCCTGGCAGAGCCACGCTGCCGTGTGCGCCTGCCATAGGCGGCAGGTCAAGGAATTCGGTGGAGAACATTAGTCTTGGGGTTGATTCATTTGCCACTGGGCACGGGTGCTGCTGGCTTGAACGATCAACTCTTCCAGCGCTTTGCTTTTGTTGTTGGTCAGCATGAGTTCCAGCGTTTGCAGATGGGCTTGAAAGATTTTGGACTGTGTCAGTAGCTCTTCGCGGTTAGCCAGAAGGATGTCACGCCACACACGGGGGTCGCTGGCGGCAATGCGGGTGAAGTCACGAAAGCCAGGGCCTGCTAAGGAAAGAAAATCTTGCCCCTGAGCTTGCCCTGAGATGGCATTCATGAGTGCGAAGGCCAGCAAATGAGGCAAGTGGCTCACGGCAGCAAACGCAGCGTCGTGCGCTTCGGGTGACATTTGTTGAACGCGGCACCCCAGTGCGGTCCAAACATCAATGGCCATCTTCAATTGCTTGGTTTGGGTGTGCTCAATCGGGGTGAGGATGACTTGTTTGTCAATATACAGATCGGCATCGGCATGTTCGACACCGGCCACTTCTTTGCCCGTGATAGGGTGCGCTGGCACGAAGGAGCCCAGATTGCCACCCCGCAAAACACGTCGCGCTGCGTCAACGACATCGCGCTTGGTCGAGCCCACATCCATGATCAGCATCTGCGGCGTGAGCAAATGTTTGATTGACTTTAAGGTGGCTTCGGTGGCGGCGACCGGCACAGCGATCAGGACGATATCGGCGCCCGATACAGCCAGCAGTGCCGAGGGGGCTTCGACGTCAATCACGCCCATCTTGCGAGCCCGTTCGGTGGTGGAGGGAGATTTGCTGTAGCCCACGACAGTTTTAACCAAGCCTGCTCGTTTGAGGGCCAATGCGAACGAGCCGCCCATCAGGCCGCAGCCGATTAATCCAAGTTGCTCAAACATCATGACTCACCCAC
>CANCAO010000350.1 GCA_947374105.1 Comamonadaceae bacterium
GGCAACACAGCACGCATTGCTTTGACACCGGCGGGGTTGATCATTTCAGCTGGAAACAGCTTGAGGCCGTGGGCACCAGCGGCCAGTGCCGCGAAGGCTTCGGTCGGGGTCATCACGCCGGGCAGGCAGACCATGTCGCGTTTCAGCGCCTCACGCACCACAGCGGCGTCGAAGTTGGGGGACACCACCAGTTGCGCGCCTGCCGCGTGCACCTCGCGCACCTGCTGCACGGTCAGCACCGTGCCCGCGCCCACCAGCGCTTGCGGGAAATGCGCAGCCAGCAGGGCGATGCTCTGGATGGGGTCGGGCGAGTTGAGGGGCACTTCGATCAAGCCCCAGTGCGCATCGTGCAGCGCCTGCCCGACCGCTAGGGCTTCGGTGGGTGCGATGCCGCGCAGGATGGCGACAAGGGGCAGGGTTTGCAAGGCTTGGTTGAATTTTTCCAGGGCGTTCATAAAACCTCAAGGGTGAAGGGTTTGCGCGATGGCGCTCAGGCCGGCCCAGGTGACTTGTGCGCCGGGGCTGTCGCAAGCGATGCCGCATTCGACCAGCGCAAATTGGTAGCGCTGAGTCAGCGCATCGTTGGCGATGATCACCACGCGTTGGTTGGCGTCCAGTGATTGCGCGCGCAGTTCCTCGCCAATCACCAGGCCCGAGAGGTAGCTCTCCAGCGCTTCAGGCGATAGACGATCAAACAAAGCGAGCGTGCGCACGCTGAAGGCGGTCTGCAACAGGCTGGTGCCACGCAAGGCGATCTGCACGCCTTGTACGAAGGCCGCTTCATTAAAAGGAGAGTCTCCCGCTGGCAAGGTACGCGCCAGGATCGAGTGCTGGCGCAACAGGGCGTAGCTCTCACCCGTCATGAAGGTGGTGAACGAAGTGATGCGGCCCGTTTCCACTCGTATCCATTTGCTGTGCGTGCCGGGCAACACCAGCACAAGGTCTGGCACGTCTTGCAATTGCAGAGTCTGCAAGGCACCGAACACCTGGGTTTCTTCGCCACGCATCACATCGGGTAGCGTGGCCAGTGCGCTGTCGCCTTCTAGTCCTTTACGCTCGCAGGAGAGGCCGGGCACGATGGCGATGCGGCTCGCCTCAGACGCAGGCTCCAACGCCATCCAACTCAGTTGCCCGGCAATGTCGGTAAAGCCCGCTGGGCAGGCGCAGTAGGCGGCCTCTTGCCAGCCCTGGCGGCTGCCCACCATGCCTGCCATCAGGCATAGCAGGCCTGGGTTCGCTGCGCGCCAATCGCCAAAGCATTCGTCGAACACGGTAGCAAAACCATCGGACGGCACGGTGAGGATGCCGCGTGGGAAAGCGCGCTCTTCAATCACTGCGCCGTCTGCTGCGAGCAAGGCACTGCGCAGCGATGACGTGCCCCAATCAATGGCCAGCAGCGCAGGTTTCATCACGGACTAAGACAGGCCGTGCAACGCATCAATCGGGTAGCCCGGCTGTTGCTGGCAGTCGGCGATGTACTCTTCAATGATGGCCTTGAACGAGGCGTTGGGCCGCAGGCCTAAAGCGTGTGCGCGCTCGGCAGTGGCACCCGCCGCCCAGCCCGCCACAATGCCCGCCACGCGCTCGTCGCGCTCAAAGCGCACGCGTTGTCGCACTTGGGGCCCGGCCACGTCTTCCAGTGCTTGCAGCATCTCGCCCACGCGCACGGTGAGGCCGGGGAGGTTCAGCGCCAAGCGGCCACCCATGGCCGCGCGGCTGGCTTCAAACACGGTGATCAGGCCGCTCACCGTGTTGCCGGGTGAGGAGACCGGGTGCGAAACGTTCGCGTCGACCGGGCAAGTCGTCTCCACCCCCGCCAGTGGCTCGCGGATGATGCCGCTGAAAAAGGAGGAAGCCGCGCCGTTGGGCTTGCCGGGGCGCACGGTGACGGTCATCAGGCGCGCGGAGCGGCCGTCGATAAAGCCCTTGCGCGTGTAGTCGGCAATGAGGTATTCGCACATCAGCTTGTGGGTGCCGTAAGAGGTTTGCGGCGAAGGCAGGGTGAGGTCGGCTACGCGCTCCGGCATGGGGTTGGCCGCATCCGGCCCAAACACGGCGACCGAGCTGGCAAACACCAGGCGCGGTGCGTTGCCGGCGTGGCGCAGGCCTTCGAGCAGGGCGCGCGTGCTGTCCAGGTTGGAGCGCAGGCCCAGGTCAAAGTCCAGCTCGCATTCGCCCGAGACCGCCGAGGCCAGATGGAACACGCCATCGAAGCCGCTGGCGAAGAGATCGGTCTGGCTCAGCATCGTGCCCGTGTGGTCGCGTACGCGTGGGTCTGCCAGCAGATCGGCGGGCGGTGGGAACAGGTCTGCAATCGAAAGCTCGGTGATGGTTTGGCCGTTCAGCTCGCCTTTTTGGAGGAGAGTGCGGGCGAGGCGAGCACCGACGAATCCGGCACCGCCGGTGATGAGGAGTTTCATGGGGAAGCCTTTGCTTTTGACAACGTAAAAGTATTCATCAAACCGTTCACCCTGAGCTTGTCGAGGGGCAGGGCTTCGACAAGCTCAGCCCGAACGGATCGTGAAGTATGTGACCGTCAGTGGTTGTCCTTCGGGACAAAGGCCCCGCGCTGCCCCACCAAAAAGTCCAGATCAACACCTTCATCGGCTTGCAGCACATGGTCCACGTACAGCTTCCAGTAGCCCGATGACAGCGGCGGCGGCGGCGCGACCCACTTGGCCAAGCGAGCCGTCAATTCTTCATCGCTGATCAGCAGTTGTAGCCGACGCTCGGCTACGTTCAACTCGATCATGTCGCCGTTGTGCACCACGGCCAGCGGGCCACCGGCTGCGGCCTCTGGCGTGGTGTGCAAGACCACCGTGCCGTAGGCGGTGCCGCTCATGCGCGCGTCGCTGATGCGCACCATGTCGGTAATGCCCTTGCGCAGCACCTTGGGGGGCAGCGGCATATTGCCCACCTCGGCCATGCCGGGGTAGCCCTTGGGGCCGCAGTTCTTCAGCACCATGATGCAGGTCTCGTCGATGTCGAGCGCCTCGTCGTCGATGCGGGCATGGAAGTCGTCGGAATCCTTGAACACC
>CANCAO010000351.1 GCA_947374105.1 Comamonadaceae bacterium
GTTGGGACGACGGCGGCAGCGTAGCCGACAGCGGTGGCGGCGGTGACTGGGACAGTTAAAAATCTGCGGGCACAGTTCTGTGCCCAACTGTTTAAGCGCTATTTCCCAGCAAAAACCTGGGGCTTCAGTGAGCGCAGGTAAGCAATCAAGGCACCCATGTCGGCGTCATTGATGGTCTTGTAAAAATCAAATCCCATGGGTGGTTTGTAGTGCTGGCCACTGCGATCCACACCCTCTCGAATCGCTTTGGCTATTTGTGCATCGCTCCAGTATTTCAGACCCGACACATCTGGCGTCAGATTACGCGAAACACTGGCCCCCCACGGCCCATTGAACACCATGCCGCCTGCCCCCAACTTCTCATGCAGCAGCATGCCCTTGTCATTGCGCGGGGTGTGACATTCCATGCAGTGCCCGATATTGGCCAGGTACTCGCCGTACTTCACCTTGTTGCTGGAGGCCGGGGCCTTCACTTCCTTAAGCGCCGGGCCGTAACTGGGTGGCAAAGGCATGTTGTATTTTGACTTGGGCACCTCGTTCTTCACCGCAGGCTGTGCCCGCAGGTAAGCGATGATGGCCGCCAGATCAGCATCTGACAGATGCCGGTAAAACTCCATCGGCATGGGCGGGCCAATTAGGCTTTTGTCAGGCCGCACGCCTTCGCGAATGGCTTTGGCCAACTGCGCGTCGGTCCACTTGCCAATACCGGTGTCTTTGTCAGGCGTGATGTTGGCTGCGTAGGCCTTGAAAGGCGGCTCGTCAAACAGCATGCCACCAGACAGCCCTTTCTCCAGCAACGGTTGCCCCTTGTCACCGCGTGCAAAGTGGCAGTTGCCGCAGGCCACAACACCGTTCATCAAATACTTGCCGCGCTCAATTTGCTCTGAGGGTTGCGCCCATGCGGCACTGGCGTTGATGGCGAACAACGCGCTGATGATCGACTTTCCCCATGTGTGCATGCTGGCTCTCCTTGGCGATTGAATTCTCGTGTCGTGTGGCGGTGTGCCGCTAAAAATTATGCACCTAAAGCGCTGAGCTGGAAAGACTTGAATCCACCGCGAACGCACCGCATCGCTACACTCTCAGACAACAAAAACTCCAGGAGATATGACATGCCCCAAGCAACGCTGAAACCAATCCACAAGCGCAGACTGCAAACTTTGATCGCCGTCGCCAGCCTCACGGCAGTCACCGCCTTCGCCCAGGCCTACCCCACAAAAACCATCCGCATGGTGGTGCCCTTCCCGCCCGGTGGTGGCAACGACATCATCGCGCGTTTGGTGGCCGAGAAGCTCACCACGCGGCTGGGCCAGACTGTCATCATCGACAACAAGGCTGGGGCCAATGGCATCGTCGGTTTAACCGCCGTGATGCAGGCCGCGCCCGATGGCTACACGCTGGGCATTGCCGCTGCGGGCCCAATGGCGGTGAACCCGAGCTTGTACGACAAGCTGCCTTACCACCCGGTTAAAGACTTCATGCCCATCACCAATATGGTGATCTACCCGTTGCTGCTGGTCACGCACCCCAGCGTGCCCGCCAAGACCATGACCGAACTGTTGGCGCTCGCTCGCGCAAAGCCAGGCACGCTCTTCTTTGCGTCGCCGGGCAGTGGCAACTCAGGTCATTTGGCGGGCGAATTGTTGAATTCACTGGCCAAGGTCAACACCGTGCATGTGCCCTACAAAGGCCAAGGCCCGGCCACGGCTGATTTGCTGGCGGGTCAGGTGCAGATGCTCTACAGCAGCATACCGTCCGTGTTGCCCATGGTGAAAGAAGGCCGCCTGAATGCGCTAGCCATTGGCAGCGCCAAGCGGCTTGCCTCGCTGCCCAATGTGCCCACCATTGCCGAGAGTGGCGTGCCCGGTTACGAGGCCTATTCTTGGATCGGCATCGTCGCGCCCTTGAAAACCCCGCAAGACATCATCACCAAACTGAACCGCGAGATCGTCACCATCCTTCAGCAAAAAGATGTGGAGGACGACCTGCTGCGTCAAGGCGCCGTGCCGGTAGGTGACACGCCCGAGCACTTTGGCCAGTACATCAAAGACGAGATGGCCAAGTGGGGTGCGGTGGTGAAGTCCGCCAACATCAAGGCCGATTGAAAACATGACTACAAAAACTGAACCCAGCAAACCCACCATTGGCATCATCGGCCTAGGCATCATGGGCAGCGCCATGGCGCTGGAGTTGCTCAAGCATGGCTACCCCGTCACCGGTTTTGATGTCGTACCCGCTGCCTGCAAACGCCTGAAAGCCGCCGGTGGTCAGGCGATGAAATCTGCGATCGCCGTGGCCGATGAGTCCGACATCCTGATTGTCGCCCTGGCCACTTCAGACGCCCTGCGCGCCACCGTCGATCAACTTCTCACCGCCAAGCCTAAAGCGGCGGGGCAAGCGATGGTCGTGATCGAAACCAGCACCCTGCCCATTGAAGACAAAAACCACGCCTTCAAAGCCCTCAAACGCGTCGGCATGACGGTGCTGGACTGCCCCATCAGCGGCACAGCAGTGCGCATGAAAGACCGTGCCTGGACCGTGTTTGCCAGCGGCAGCAAGCCAGCGTTCAAACGCGTCGAGGCGATCTTGAGAGTCTTCACCGACAACGTGCCCTATGTGGGTGCCTTCGGCAACGGCACCAAGATGAAGTTCGCCGCCAACCACCTAGTGGCCATCTACAACGTGGCCTATGCCGAGTCTGTCACCCTAGCGCGCAAGATGGGGCTGAACCCGCAAGACGTGCTCGACCTCTTTGGCCACAGCCCCGTCATCGGCACCGGCGTCATGCGCCTGCGCATGCCCTTCATGATCCAGCGCAGCTACTCACCCCCCACCATGAAGGTGGAAGTCTGGCAAAAAGACATGCAAGTCATCGGCGACATGGCCAAGTCTGTCAATTGCCCCACCCCCCTATTCAACGCCAGCGCCGCCATCTACACGGCAGCCATGGCCCAGGGTCTGGACCAGGAAGACACGGCTTCGACGAGTGAGGTGTTGGCGGGGATGGCGGGGATCAAGTAGCG
>CANCAO010000352.1 GCA_947374105.1 Comamonadaceae bacterium
TTGCTCATTCCTCCGTGTATTAACAAGTACTACATCCTTGACTTGAAGCCCGAGAACTCGTTGATTCGCTATGCCGTTAGCCAGGGCCATCGTACCTTTGTAGTGAGTTGGCGCAACCCGGATGAATCGCTGGCCAATAAGACCTGGGATAACTACATTGAAGATGCGGCCATTTGCGCCATTCATGCGGTGCAGGAGATCACGGGGCAAGATAAAAAAGGCGGGCAGATCAACGCTTTGGGCTTTTGTGTGGGTGGCACTATTTTGTCTAACGCGCTGGCCGTGTTGGCGGCACGTGGTGAAAAGCCCGTCGCCAGCGCGACCTTCTTGACGACACTGATTGACTTTACCGACACGGGTATTTTGGATGTATTCATTGACGAAGCCTTCGTCAAATACCGTGAAACGCAGATGGGGCAGGGCGGTTTGCTCAAGGGCAATGAGCTGGCGTCCACCTTCAGCGCACTGCGCCCCAATGAGTTGCTATGGAACTACGTGGTGGGCAACTACCTTAAAGGCGAGACGCCGCCTCCGTTTGACCTGCTGTACTGGAACAGTGACAGCACCAATCTGCCCGGCCCGTTCTATGCCTGGTACTTGCGCAACACCTACCTGGAAAACAAGTTGATCAAGCCGGGCAAGGTTACCGTGTGCGGCGAAAAAATCGACTTGAGCCAGTTGGACATGCCCGCCTACATCTACGGTTCGCGCGATGACCACATCGTGCCGATTGGCGGGGCCTACGCGTCTACCCAAGTGCTCAAGGGCAAGAAGCGCTTTGTCATGGGAGCCTCAGGCCATATTGCCGGGGTCATCAACCCGCCAGCAGCCAATAAGCGCCAGCACTGGGTGCGAGAAGACGGCAAATTTCCCAAGACCTCCGAGGCTTGGCTGGCCGGAGCCAAAGAGCAAGCTGGTAGCTGGTGGACAGATTGGGCTGACTGGCTCAAAGGCCATGCGGGCAAGCAAATCGCGGTCTCCAAAACCTACGGCAAGGGCACAAAATACAAAGTGATTGAGGCAGCACCGGGTCGCTACGTCAAGGCCAAAGCATAATTTTCATTGACCCGTTTTTTCACACAGGAGACTACAAAAATGCAAGACATCGTTATCGTTTCAGCCGCACGCACCGCCGTCGGAAAATTCGGCGGATCGCTCGCCAAAATACCCGCTACAGAACTTGGTGCGTTGGTGATCCGCGAAGCCATGGCCCGCGCCAATATTGGTATGGATCAGTTGGGCGAGGTCATCATGGGGCAAGTGCTGGCTGCCGGTGCGGGGCAAAACCCGGCACGTCAGGCTTTGATGAAGGCCGGTGTTGCTAAAGAAACCCCTGGTCTGACCATCAACGCCGTGTGTGGCTCGGGCCTGAAGGCCGTGATGTTGGCTGCTCAGTCTATCGCTTGGGGCGACAGCGAGATCGTGGTGGCCGGTGGCCAAGAAAACATGAGCGCCAGTCCCCACGTGTTGCCCAACTCGCGTGACGGCCAGCGCATGGGCGACTGGAAGATGATCGACACCATGATCGTGGATGGCCTGTGGGACGTGTACAACCAGTACCACATGGGTATCACCGCTGAGAACGTGGCCAAGGCTCACGGTATCACCCGTGATATGCAAGACGCTTTGGCGCTGGCCAGCCAGCAAAAAGCCTCTGCCGCGCAAGACGCAGGCAAGTTCAAGGACGAGATCGTCACCGTATCGCTGGCCCAGCGCAAGGGTGATCCCATCCTTTTTAATGCCGACGAGTTCATCAACAAAAAAACCAATGCCGAAGTGCTGGCAGGTTTGCGTCCTGCCTTTGACAAGGCGGGTTCAGTGACGGCCGGTAATGCCTCGGGCATTAACGATGGCGCTGCGGCGGTGGTGGTGATGTCGGCCAAGAAGGCCGCCGCACTGGGCTTGACGCCGTTGGCGCGTATCGCCTCTTTTGCCACCACCGGTCTGGACCCGGCCACCATGGGAATGGGCCCCGTGTCGGCCTCACAAAGAGCACTTGCCCGCGCGGGTTGGAAAGCCTCTGAAGTCGACTTGTTCGAGTTGAATGAAGCCTTTGCGGCACAAGCCTGCGCCGTGAACCGTGCGTTGGACATTGACCCGGCCCGTGTTAACGTGAATGGCGGCGCCATTGCCATTGGTCACCCCATTGGGGCGTCTGGTTGCCGCATTTTGGTGACTTTGTTGCACGAAATGCAGCGTAGCAATGCCAAGAAGGGCTTGGCCGCGCTGTGTATTGGCGGCGGCATGGGGGTTTCCCTAGCACTGGAACGTTGATTTAAGGACAATAATGCTTGTAGCCCACTAATAATGGGCGTAGGCAGCTATCAAGTTTGTAGTAAGTAATCAGAAAATCAGGAGACAAAAATGAGTCAAAAAGTAGCTTATGTAACCGGTGGCATGGGTGGCATCGGTACCGCTATTTGTCAGCGGCTGC
The DNA here is from genome assembly GCA_947374105.1 of Comamonadaceae bacterium. GTDB lineage: Bacteria > Pseudomonadota > Gammaproteobacteria > Burkholderiales > Burkholderiaceae_C > CANCDA01. The sequence continues at coordinate 2,435 of CANCAO010000352.1, forward strand.
ACAAAGAAGGATTTAAGGTCATCGCCGGTTGTGGGCCAACCCGTGACTTCACCAAGTGGTTGGACGAGCAAAAAGCCCTAGGTTATACCTTCTATGCCAGCGTGGGCAATGTGGGTGACTGGGAGTCCACGGTAGAAGCCTTCAGCAAAACCAAAGCTGAACACGGCATGATTGATGTGCTGGTCAACAACGCCGGCATTACTCGCGACCGCATGTTCCTGAAAATGTCCCGTGAAGATTGGGATGCAGTGATCGAAACCAACTTGAACAGCATGTTCAACGTCACTAAACAAGTGGTCGGTGACATGGTGGAAAAAGGCTGGGGCCGCATCATTAATATCTCGTCCGTCAATGGCGAAAAAGGCCAAGCTGGTCAGACCAACTACTCGGCTGCCAAAGCCGGTATGCATGGCTTTTCGATGGCATTGGCGCAGGAGATGGCCACCAAGGGCGTGACCGTCAACACGGTGAGTCCCGGCTACATCGGTACCGATATGGTCAACGCCATCCGTGAAGACGTGCTGGCCAAGATCGTGGCGACCATTCCGGTCAAGCGTTTGGGTAAACCCAGCGAGAT